>CAZXDF010000039.1:0-4945 GCA_964639345.1 uncultured candidatus Brocadiaceae bacterium
GGTACATTCCAGCATACCTGCAAGCGCACGGCCCGTAAAGCGCCCCGGTGGCTTCTGCTGCTGAAGCAACGCGGCCGGACCCTCAGTGCAGGAACCAGCGCATGCCAGAGTGGATCATCACCATGCCGTACTGATCCGCCGCGGCCGTCACCAGGTCGTCCCGCGCGGCGCCGCCCGTCTGGAGCACGTACTGGACGTTGCTGCGGGCGGCGCGGTCGATATTGTCACGGAAGGGAATGAAGGCGTCGGAGCTGAGTGCGATCCCGTCGAAGCCGCCCGTCCACTCGGTCCGCTCCTGGCGGCTGAGCGGTTCGGGCGCCCCGTCGAGCTGGGCCAGAAGCGCCTCCATCTCCGCCTCGCTCAGGTCGTCCCACAGCAGGAACGAGTCGACCACGTTGGTCTTCTCGATCCGGCCCAGGCCGCCCTTGAACCCGAGGCCCAGCACGCGCGGATGCTGCTGAAGGAGCCACTTGTCGGCCTTGGCGCAGGCAAGGCGCGTGCAGTGCACTCGCGACTGCTGCCCAGCGCCCATGCCGATGACCTGCCCGTCGCAGGCGAGGCAGACGGAGTTCGACTGGGCATACTTCAGCGCGATGGTCGCCACCAGGAGGCTCTGCGCGGCATCGGCGGGGACATCCTTCCTCTTCGACACGACGTTGCCGAGCAGATCGCGCGTGATCTTCGCGGTGTTGCGCGTCTGCTCCATCCGCAGCCCGAAAACGTCCTTGACCTCAATCTCCGGCGGCTCGTAGGAGGGGTCGATTTCCAGGACGACGTACTTGCCGCCCTTCTTCTTCTTCAGCGCTTCCAGCGCCTCGGGCTCGAAGGCGGGGGCGATGATCGCGTCGGAAACCTCGCGGCCGATCAGTCGCGCCACGTCTGCATCGGCCGGGTCGCTCAGCGCGGCGCAGTCGCCGAAGGAGCACATCCTGTCCCCGCCGCGCGCCCGGGCGTAGGCGGTGGCGATGGGGCTCAGGTCGGTTTCGGGGATCATCTGCGAGCGGCGAAACGCTTCCTTCAATTCCCCAGCAACCGCCGCGCCCGCGGGGCTGACGTGCTTGAAGGACGCCGCGCCGGGCAGGCCGGTGGCCTCCTTGAGTTCCCGGGCGAGTTGCCACGCGCCCAGCGCGTCCAGGATGTTGATGGCGCTGGGGTTGCCGTTAAGAACGCGCAGGGGCGGATTCGGCATGTCCATCACCAGCCGCGCGAACGCCTGGTGCGGATTGCAGCCGTACTTCAGCTTGATCTCCATCAGCGGCCCTCCTCCTTCTCCTCCTCGATCGCGGTCGTGCTGGTGAGAGGTGGACAGTCTACTGGGTTGTGCGGCCTCTGGAAACCGGAAACCGGTCATGGGAAGCTGTCGTTCGCGGCGGCGGGCGGGTTCCCGGCCTTTTCGGTGGCGCGGGCGGTCCCAAACGCTTACCATCTCTTATAGATGGATCTCGCATGAAGAGCGTGCGCCGGGCAGGCGTTGCTTCGTCGTCTCAATCGCTGGCGAAAGGATATTGTCATGATTCTGGACCGGTTGGACAATGCAGAGCGGTATCTGGCGCTCCACCCCGGGTTCGCCATGGCTTTCGAGTACCTCCGTTCCACTGACCCGGCCTCCCTCGAGGCGGGACGGCATGAGGTGGATGGCGAGGGCGTCTACGCCATAGTCGTGAACGCGGACGGGAAGGGACGGGCGGGGACGAAGCTGGAGACCCACCGGAAATACATCGACATCCAGTTCAGCGTTGAGGGCTGCGACTGCATCGGCTGGCGTAGTGCTGCCGGCTGCGCCGGTGAGGGCGCGGGCTACGATGAGAGCAAGGACTGCGAGCTTTTCGCGTCCCCGCCGGACCTCTGGGTCGAGACGCCGCCTGGCGTTTTCGCGATCTTCTTCCCCGAGGACGCCCACGCTCCAATGGGCGCGACCGGCCCGCTGCGCAAGGTCGTCGTGAAGGTGGCCGTATAGGGGTGTACCGGCGCGCGGCGGACAGGACAGCGTCAGCGCGATGAAGATGACCGCCGTGAACATGGGAGTAGGCCAATGAGTGTTTCCCAGAGGGACCGCGAGGTCGTTCGTGGACTCGCCACGCAGGTGATGGAGATCGCGGCCCTGCCGGTGCAGGACGAGAAGCGCGCCATGTGGACGAAGCTCAACCGTCTCGAAAAGGTGCGTCCCATGGTCTGGATAAATGAGGTGCCGTGGGAGGAGTTCGAGGATGAGGAGCTTCAATGCCGGAGCGAGGATGAGTTCTGCCGCGTTGTGGAGACGGGGCTTCGCACCTCGCTTTACCTGTGGCGCCACATGCGCACCGACATGGTGGTGGACCCCGTATTCTTTACCAACTACATATATCACGACACCGGGTATGGCGTACGGGCGGAGACCGTCCGCGGCGAGAGCGAGATCGGCTTCGGCGCCTATGACTACATCCCCGTCATCAAGACCGACGCGGACATTGAGCGCATCCAGGTCCCGAAGGTCACGGCGGACTGGGAGGCGACCGAGCGCAACTACGAGATGACGTGCTCCCTGATCGGCGACGTCATGCCGGTCCGGAAACGGGGCGTGTGTCACATCTGGTTCGCCCCCTGGGACCGGCTCATCGTGTGGTGGGGCGTCACGGAGTTGATGACCGACATGGTGGACCGCCCCGCGTTCGTGCATAAGGGCGCTTCGCGCATGGTAGACGCGCTCATCGGCCGCCTGGAGCAACTGGAGGAGCAGGGGCTTCTGTCGTTGAGCGACGGCAACCACCGCGTCGGCGCAGGGGGCCTGGGCATCACGGACGAACTCCCCCAGGCCGACTACGACGGCTCGCACGCCCGCCCGATCGACCAGTGGGGCAGCTCGACCGGACAGATCTTCTCAGAGGTCTCGCCCGCCATGCACGATGAGTTCTGCCTCCAGCACGAGCTGAGGTGGCTGGAGCGCTTCGGGCTGAACTGCTACGGCTGCTGCGAGCCCCTGCACCACAAGGTCGACATCCTCAGGAAGATCCCGCGCCTGCGCCGCATCTCGATGAGCACGTGGGTCGACATCGACAAGGGGGCCGAGGCGCTCGGGCGCGACTACATCTTCTCCTACAAACCGAACCCGGCGGTCTTTGCCTGGGACGAGTGGGACCCCGAGGTGGCCCGCAAGGACCTTCGCAACATGCTGGAGAGGACGAGGGGCAACGTGGTCGAGATCATCATGAAGGACCTCAGCACATGCCGGCGCGACCCCCGCCGCCTCTGGGAATGGTGCGACCTTGCCGTGGAACTGGCCGAGGAGTATGCGTAGAGCAATGTCGAAGTCCGAATGGCGAAGCGCCCGCGGGAGGTGTCCCCGCTCGATTGACGCACCGCGGGCCAGCTTCGCGGTTGACGCCGGCGGTGGCGGCGGTCTATATTGGGTTGTTGGAAGTTGCTCCCATGCCGGGGCGTAATCTGGAGGTGCGACTCGTGGCTCGCCTGTTGCCGGTCATCGTTCTGTCCGCTCTCCTGGCGGCGGCGCCTGCCGCGCGCGGGGCGGACGACGAGACCGAGGAGGCGGCGCGCAAGCTCTACGTGAGCGCCTTCGAAGAAGAAGACCTGAAGCTGAAGGAACGCGTTGAGATATGGGAGAAGCTCGTCAAGGAGTATCCGGAGGCCAAGTGGGCGGATGACGCGCTGTGGGTGCTGGGCGAGCTGGCCGAGAGGACCCGCCATCCCAAGCGCGCAATGGATTACCGCCTGGAGCTCGTCAAGCGGCGCCCCCTGCCCCTGCTCGAGGACTACACCAAAAAGCTGAGCCTATACAGGCGTTCGCGCGTCGCGCAGGTCGTGCGACTGCTGAGGGCGACGGCATCGTTCTATCAAAGGCGCGGCCACAGCGTCAGGGTCTTCAATCCACTGCCCCTCGCCGTCCATGAGCAACTTGCGCGCGCCTACACGAAATCGCAGGACTACGAACAGGCGATCCGGCACTACCGGAAGGCCATCTCTTACTCTCCTGAAGGCGCTGTGACCAGGAGGTTCTTCGCAAGGACCGTCGCCGGGCTGGAGAAGAGACAGAGGAGAAAGGAGCTGCTCAGGAAGCAGCGGGCAGCCGCAGGGGACGCCGAAGAAGTCGCCCCGAGCGAGGAAAAGGGCGCGGAGAAGGTTGCGCCGCCGGCCGCTGACAAAGGCTCCAGGACCACGGACGACACGAAACCGGACGAGGGCGCTGCGTCAGAAAGGGACGAGAAAGCGACCGGAGATGAAGGGAGCCGTGAAGATTGACCTCCCGGTCAGGGTGGTCCTGGCCAGCCGGTCGCCACAAAGACGAGAGCTGCTCTCGCGCCTGGTGCCTCATTTCGAGGTCGAACCGCCTCTCGTGGACGAGCCCCGGTGCGCGGGGAAGGGGCCGGAGGCAACGGTCTGCGAGTTGGCCCGCGCCAAGGCCGAGGATGTCGCCCGCCGCCGACCGGACGCGCTGTGGTGGCCGGTGACACGGTGGTGGAATGCTGCGGCGAGGTGATGGGCAAGCCCGTCGACCGGGCGGACGCCGTGGGTATTCTGATGAGGCTCAGCCGCCACCCTCACCGCGCGATAACGGGCCTGTGCGTGCTGGCGCCGGACGGGCGGCGGCGCGAGGCCGTGAGCATCGCCCGCATCCGCATGCGCCAGCTCGGGCGCGAGGAGGTCGAGGATTACGTGGACCGCGAAGACGTCCTCGGCAGGGCCGGCGCATACGGCATCGAGGAGCACGACCCGAATATCGAGAGCATTGATGGCAGCCGGAGCGCCGTGATGGGGCTTCCTGTCGAGGAGCTGCGCGATATGCTTGAGTCCCTTTACCCTTGAGGACGCTCGCACAGGATGATCCTGGAAAACTTCAGCTGGCTGATTGAGAAGGAGATCGCCGGGATGGCGCATCCCGGCACCGCGCGGGAGAGCTTTGCAGAGATCAAGGCGCGCGGCCTGGGCGCCGTCGTGACCCTTACGGAGCGTC
>CAZXDF010000040.1:0-2736 GCA_964639345.1 uncultured candidatus Brocadiaceae bacterium
ACGCGAAGTACTGGATGGCTTCCGGACCGCCGACGGACTGGGGCGAGAGCCGCCACGATATAAAACCCCACGAGCGCGTTCTGGGGGAAGGCGACATGATCGCTGCATGTTCTTACGTGACCTACAGAGGGTACTGGTGTCACGGGCAGCGGACAGGCACGCTCCTCAAACCGTCTCCGGCTCTCGAGCAGATCTTTGCGATAGCTCTAGAGGCCCAGGACGCGGCGCTCGCAATGATGCGGCCCGGCAACGCGGTAAGAAAGGCGGTGGAGGCCGCCCGCGAGGTGGCCGGCCCGCATGGCTTCACGCTGGGGGGAGGGCGCATCGGCCACGGCATGGGTATGGACTACGGCGAAAGGCCCCTGTTGGCCGCCAGCAATGAGGGATTTTTGCAGGAAGGAATGACGTTCGGGTTGCACTGTAACTGGCGCCTGCCGGATTCCGGTAAGCTCTTCGTGCCGCTGGGCGACGTGTGCTGCATTGGGGGCAAAGGCCTTGAGTACCTAATGGGTTTCCCGCGCGGTCTCTTCCTGGCGGGCCAGTAGGGCGGAGAGTTCTCGATGAAATTGATGGGAGATGTGGCACTGGTCAGCGGGGCCGGGAAAGGCATCGGGAAAGCGATCGCCTGGGCCCTGGCCGAATGTGGCGTGGCCGTAGCGGTCAATGACCTGCACGAAGCATCGGCGAGGGAAGCTTGCCGGGAGTTGACGGAGGCCGGTCACAGGGCGTGCGCCGTCCCCACGGACATCTCGGACGAAGCCGCCGTGGTGGAGATGGTGAAACGCGCGACGGGCGAGCTTGGCCCCATCGACATCCTTGTCAACAATGCGGCCGCACCCGCCGAGTTCGTCCTGTTTGCGGACACGACGGCCGAGATCCAGAGAGGCGAATTGGTCACGCTGATAGGGGTCTTTAACTGCACCCGCCATGTCATGGGCAGCATGACCGAGCGCGAGCGTGGCCGCATCATCAACATATCGTCCTTAGCGGCGCGATGCAGGCAGCCCGGGCGCGCCATCTACTGCGCCGCCAATGCCGGCATTGAGGCCTTCACCAGGACGCTCGCGGCCGAGGTGGGCCAATACGGCATCACGGTCAACACCGTCAGCCCTGGGGCCACCGAGAGCCCGCGCTTTCGCGCGCGATCCGAGGGGATCCGTAAGGCCCACCGGACGATGATCCCACTGGACCGTTTCGCCGAGCCGGAGGAGATCGCCCGGGCGGTTCTCTTTCTCGCCGGCGACCAGGCCGACTACATCACCGGAGCCACCATCGACGTGGACGGGGGCTTCTCGGATTTCATGCCCTGTAAGAAGAGCCCGCCGCAGTCCTGAGGAAAAGAAGGACCATGAGCACAAAGCGAATCGTGGTCACCGCGCCGATCGACAATACGGCCACCGATATCCTCCAGCAGATCGCACCGATTGAGACCTCCCCCTCCCCGGACGAAGAGACGCTGAGGGGATTTTGTGGGGGAACGATTGTGTTCATCAGCCGCGGGGCCGTCACCGGCAGAGCCCGAACCTGGAGGGCGTTGGACGACCGGGAGCGGGCAACGACACGGCCTTCACCGCATACGCGATCGGCGAAGGTCAGCGCTCGTTAGTCGGTCGCCACTTGATCAGGCAGCCGCCTTTGGTCAGGTAGTTCCCGTAGCATGTCAGGATGGTGCCGTCGTCGAGCAGCGCGGAGTAGATATGTCCGCAGCCGAGCGCGAGCTTCGTGCCGTCGGCGAACTGGAAGCTGTCGAGGAGCGTTTCGCGATCCATGTCCCAGGTCAAGCCGTGGTCGTGGCTGACCAGGGCGCCGCAGCCGCGCGTGTAGCTGGCGACGCGGCCGTCACACAGGTCCTGGCGCATGATGTAGGTCATCACGAGCACATTGTCGGACATGCGCAGCAAGTGCGGATGCATCCGGCCCGCAGGGAAGATCACGTTCAGCGGCGACCAGGTTTTGCCGTCATCTTGGGAGATGGAGATGCCGGCGCCTTCCATGTTGTCGTTGTAGTCCTCGTACTTCACCTTGTCTCCGGCGAAGTACATGGCGGGGACATCCGGGCGCAGGGCGGCGACAAGCCAGCCGTTCGCTGCGCGGATGACTGACCCCTCGCTGCACCCGCGCCGGTAAGTTCTGCCATCGTACACGTCGTCCCAGTACCACTCGGGCGGCACGACGTCGTCACGGTACGTTCGGCCGCCGTCATCGGACCAGCAGAAATGATTCTCGCTCGCGCTGTAGGGCCAGTCTTTCAGCGATTCCAGTGTGGTGCCGGTGATGGCCATACGCCGGGTCTTGCCGTCCGGGCCCAACTCCACATGGGGATTGCCTTCCATCGCCAGTCCAATGCTGTGCGGCACGCGCCGCGGCCATGTTCGGCCGTAGTCCTTGCTGAAGAATCGGATCGTCTCGTCCTTGTACTGCGCGATGAAGGTGAGATTTCCCTCGCCCAGGTCCGCCAGGTACATCGGCCGACCATAGTTGAAGCGACCGATGCGCTTGGGCGCGGTCCACGTCTCGCCGCGGTCCGAACTGAAGCAGACGACGGTCTTCTCCTTCTTAGCCGAGTGGTCGCAGACGCCGACCAGGACGATCTCGCCGTTGTCCATCTGGGCGACGCCGAAGGGACAGAATTTGACGAAGTCCCGGTGATGCGCGCCCATCGACAGATCGGTTGGCATCTGCATGAACTGAATCTGCGCCGGCCGCAGCGTCCAGCCGCCCTGGCCGTCGCGCTGT
>CAZXDF010000041.1:0-3227 GCA_964639345.1 uncultured candidatus Brocadiaceae bacterium
CAGGTAAAGGTCCACTGAGTACATCCTCCAGCCTTCCATCCACTTGATGAAAGGCTATCCAGTGGCGGATTTTTGCTCCGCCCGCAGCCGGACATCCCAGCCGCCTCAGTGGTGTATTTTTGCTCCGCCGCTTACACCCGCGCCCACGAAGTACGCCAAGCCGAGCTCGTACTGGGCCGGTGCATGCCCCTGTTGGGCGGCCTTGCGATACCACTTAGCCGCCTCATCAGCGTGGTACCCCTTCCTTATCCCGAGCTTGTACTGGGCCGTGGCATCGCCTTGCTCAGCAGACTTCTGATGCCACTTCGCCACCTCGACGGCATTCCACCTGAGGGGGGGATAGTCCCCGACGTACACGCCACTGCGCTTGTACTGGGCCAGCACGTCCGCAACCTTGCTAAACCATTTATCCATCTCATCGAAGTCCCGCGCCACTCCCGTGCCATTTCTGTACATGAGGCCGAGGGCGTTCTGGGCGGAAGGGTGGCCCTGCACGGCGGCCTTTCGATACCACTTCACCGCCTCGGCTAAGTCCTTCGGCATGTAGCCGTAGTGGTACATGAGACCGAGCTTATATTGGGCCACTGCATGCCCCTGTTCTGCGGCCTTCCGATACCACTTTGTCGCCTCGGCATAATCCTGCGGCACTACTCGGCCATACTGGTACATGACACCGAGGGTGTACTGGGCCAGTGCATGCCCCTGCTCGGCAGCCTTGCGATACCACTTAGCCGCCTCAGCGTCGTCCAGCCCTGCCACCGAGCCATACTCGAGCCGGAAGTCCTGCGCCACCACCGGCAGCGCCAGCATGGAGGCCAGGGCAGCGACGAGCAGATGGCGCATTGCGTATCCTCCGTCGGCTATAGTGTAATCGGTTACGCTGTTCCAAGCGATTCGAGGCGAGGACTGGTCGGCGCCCCTCAGAGCGGCCAGGATCACCAACGCGCGCCCTACCCGAAAGCGCGAGATTCCACCCTGCGCCGTCCGGAGCGCTGGCTGTTTACCCGCGCATTTGACAGATTTTCTGATTACGGTATTATCGGCGAACTGCACATTTAAATGAGCACGTTTAATGAAGCGCACCGTCCCGCAGTTGGCGGACCGCCTTGCGGAGCTGACAGGTCTCCCGGAGAGCTTGCACCAGCAGCAGGCTCGCCGCGCTCGCGAGGCAGGATTCCTTTCGCAGGCCGGCCATGGTCGCGGCGCGGCAGCGGCGACGTCGATGGATGCTGCGATGATGCTCTTGATCGCGGCCGTGGGACTGTCGAGCCGCTACACCGAAGCCGCCGCCACCGCACTGGACGCGACGCGGCCGGACTACGAAGACGCGGGGTCTCTGAAGATCAAGGGCAGCAACGCGGTGGAGATGCTCGCGAGCCTGATCGAGCGGCGCCACGACGTTTGGCGGGTCGATGTGCATGTCGGGAACCCGCTGTCGGTGGTGTTCATACAGGATCAAGATCTTGACGATCCGGGGCAAGTTACATGCCAGCTGTCCGAGCGTTCCCGCGCGGGCAAGAGGTTCCTGAAGGTGCAGGGCCGGACACCAATGGCGGGCAAGCGGGGTCTTCGGCGACAGACCATGTTGGAGCCCTGGATGTTCGAGGACATCGCCGAGTACCTGGGCATAGAGTGGGATGAGGGAGAGGCGAAGGACGCGACCTAAATGACCACGCCCGTCTACATCCAGCCCCGTGGCCTTCGGCGCAAGCCGGCGGCAGTGTATGTCGGCTTCTCCCCGAGCAAGTTCGATGAGCTGGTGAAGGACGGCAGGATGCCGCAGCCCAAGCGGGTAGACGGCTGCGTGATCTGGGACACGCGCAAGCTGGACGAGGCCTTCGAGGCCCTGGGCGAGGACGGCGATCACCCCTGGGAGGGCGCGACATGAAGCGCGGGCTACCCAAGTACGTCACCGAGTTTCAGGACCGGCATGGCAAGTGGCGGACGCGGGCCCGTCGGAAGGGCTGGCCGACGCACTACTTTAGGGCCCAGCCGGGCACCGAGGCATTCTGGACTGAGTATCGCGCCTGGAGGGATGGCAAGCCCCTGGAGGTGGGCATCAAGAAGACGAGGCCGGGCAGCATCAACGACGTCATCGCCCGCTACTACGGCTCGGTGGAGTGGACGGGCCTTGCCGACTCCAGCAAGCGGCAGCGCCGCAACATCCTGGAGCGGTTCAGGGAGAAGCACGGTGACAAGCCGATCGTTGCCCTGAGGCGGGAGGACGTCAAGCGGATGGTGGAGGCGAGGGCGCCGGCCGCCGGCAGGCACTTCCGCACCGCGCTGCGGGCCCTGGTCCGGGTCGCCATCGATGCCAGCTACCTCACCGAAGATCCGACGGTCGGGGTGAAGACGGTCACCATGAAGACCTCCGGCTACCACACCTGGACTGAAGACGAGATCGCGGCCTTCGAGGCGGCGCACCCGATCGATAGCCGAGCCCGCTTGGCCTTCGCGCTTCTGCTCTATACGGGCCAGCGTCGCGGCGACGTCGTGCGGATGGGCCGACAGCACATCCGGCAGGGCCGCATCCACGTCCGGCAGGAGAAGACCGATGCCGAGCTGGGCCTGATGATCCATCCCCGGCTACAGGCCGTGCTCGACGCGCACAGGCTCGACAACCTGGCGTTCCTCGTGACCAAGAAGGGACGGCCCTTCACCTCGGCGAGCTTCGGCAACTGGTTCCGCAAGTGCTGCAACGAGGCGGGCCTGCCGCACTGCTCCGCCCACGGGCTCAGGAAGGCCGCGGCGCGACGTCTGGCAGAGGCGGGGTGTAGCGCCCCCCAGATCGCGGCTGTCACCGGCCACAAGAGCCTGCGGGAGGTCGAGCGTTACATCCAGGCCGCGGCTCAGATGAAGCTCGCCGATGCCGCCCTCTTGAGGACGGAACCGGAACAAGAAGTGGCTAACCTTGAGGACCGGTTAGCCAGTTTGGAGGGTAAGTAGTTGATACCCTTGCCCGATAATGGGCAGGTGGTGGGCCCGGTAGGACTCGAACCTACAACCAGACGGTTATGAGCCGTCGGCTCTAACCAATTGAGCTACGGGCCCCCGGGCGGCCGCGGCGTCGGTGCCGCCGGACGCCGGCGCATTCTGGGCGGATTCGGCTCAGGTGTCGAGGAAGCTTCTGAGCTTGCGGCTGCGCGAGGGGTGCTTCAGCTTGCGGAGCGCCTTGGCCTCGATTTGGCGGATCCGCTCGCGGGTGACGGAGAACTGCTGGCCGACCT
>CAZXDF010000042.1:0-6819 GCA_964639345.1 uncultured candidatus Brocadiaceae bacterium
CCGAGAAGAACGCTTCAATGATCAAAAGCCCTACCCCGACGCAGATGGCGGCGTCCGCTATGTTGAAGGTGGGCCAGGGATT
Source organism: uncultured candidatus Brocadiaceae bacterium (assembly GCA_964639345.1). Taxonomy (GTDB): domain Bacteria; phylum Planctomycetota; class Brocadiia; order SM23-32; family SM23-32; genus CAZHPE01. The sequence continues at coordinate 83 of CAZXDF010000042.1, forward strand.
GAAGAGGGGCCAGGGGAGAAAAGGCACGTAGACGCTGATGAAATCCCGCACTCCCGGCAGGAAGACCCTGTCTACGAGGTTCCCCAGCGCCCCGCCCGCCACGCAGCCCAGCGCCAGGTGGGAGCGCAGACGCTCAGGCGGGGTGGTCACGAAGAACCAGCCGATCAGCCCCAGGCCGAACACCGTAAGGACGATGTACAGGGCGGGATTGCTCGGCCCAAGGGAGAACGCCATTCGGCGGTTGTGCTGGCTGACAAATTCCAACAGGCCCCGCACCAGGACGATGTCATCCCTTGTCTGGCCGACGGGCAGGACGAAGATGTGCTTGGTGAACTGATCGAGGGCGACCACGACCGTTGCGGCCACCCAGAAGTAGTTCCGCCGCCCGCCCAGTATCTTTGAACCCAGACCTGAAGGCACCTGCCCACACCTCCTGCTTGCGCTGCGCAAATCGACCCCGGTGGGGACGAACGCGCCGGGGGCCGATCAGGCCTCCTGGGCCTCGCTTTCCTCGACCTGCTTGCACCCTATGCACAGGCGGGCGAACGGAAGGGCCTTGAGCCTGCTCATGCCGATCTGGCCTGCGCACGTCTCGCACGCCCCGTAGGTGCCCCCGTCGAGCTTTGCCAGGGCGGTATCGATGTCGTGGACCTCCGCCTCGCTGTTCTGAAGTATGCTGATCATCAGGTCCTTGGCAAAGCTGTCGGAGCCGCGGTCCGCCAGGTGTTCCAGGGGCACGTCCGAGAGCTCGCCGACGGACTCGCCCCCCGTGCGGAGGGCCTCCGTCTCGATGCGAGAAACGTTGTCGGCCAGCTTCCGCCGAAGTTCCACCAACATTTTCCGCAAAACCTGTAGCTCGTCCTGCTCCACCTTGCCGCTTCTCCCGCATCAAGCTCGTCCAAACCCCAGAATATACCCTTAACACGCCCCGCCTGCAACTTCCCTGCCGCGGCTGCGGGTCTTCCGTGTTGACCTGAGCATGGGAAGGTGATATCTTCACGAGTGAAGAGAGACCGGCCGCGGCCCTGCGCCGGGCAGGGCGCAGGATCTTGCGTTGGCGGCCTCTTGTGGCCCTGGGGGAGGACGGCGCAGCCATGTTCGGGAAACTTTCCTATACGCTCTCGCTGATGAGTGCCTCGTGGCGGGTGCTCCGCAAGGACAAGGAACTGCTGATCTTCCCCGTGCTGAGCGGCATATGCTGCCTGCTGGTGGTGGCCTCGTTTGCCGTGCCGATCTTTGCGGCGGGAGGGCTGGGGATTTCCGGGGGAGAGGAGGGCGCCGGGGCGCAGGACAACGCCCTTTACTACGTCGTGCTGGGCGCGTTCTACCTCTGCAACTACTTCGTGATCTTCTTCTTCAACTCCGCCGTGATCGCCTGCGCCGTGATCCGCATGAAGGGCGGCGACCCAACAGTCGGGGACGGGATGAGGGCCGCGTTCTCGCGCATCCACCTCATCTTCGCCTGGGCCCTGGTGAGCGCGACAGTCGGGCTGATCCTGCGCGTGATAGAGGATAGGTCCAGGACTGTGGGGGCGATCGTTGCCGGCCTTCTGGGCATGGCGTGGACCGTGGTTACGTTCCTGGCCGTGCCTGTCCTTGTGGTGGAGAAGGCGGGGCCGCTCACGGCCCTGAAGCGCTCCACCCAGATGCTAAAGCACACCTGGGGAGAGCAGCTCATCGGGAACTTCTCCTTCGGGATCATCTTTCTGCTGCTCGGGACGCTTGCCCTCGTGCCGGTGGTGCTGGGGGCGCTGATGGGTTCGCCGGCGGCGCTGATGGCGGGGATTGCGCTGGCCGTCATCTACCTGGTTCTGCTGGGGCTCATTCAGTCGGTGCTGCACAGCATCTTCCAGGCAGCCCTCTACCTATACGCCAGCGAGGGATCAGCGCCGGGCGGTTTCGACGCCGGCCTGCTGGGCGGTGCGATGGGCCGGAAGGCGTGAGCGAAGGGCACGCGTTGTGCATCACAGGGGACCCACGGAATCCCGGCAACGCGCCTACCAGCGGGAAGAACCTCGCTGATCGTCCCTGCGGCAATGACCGGCGCTACTCGGCGTCCAGACTCTGGGATTCTCCGGCCGCCAACAGCACGGGCTCGTCACCGGCGCCGTCGTATGGCCCGAAGCACACCAGCGTAAGGTCGTCGCTCTGACTGGCTCCGTCGACGTGCCGGGCTATCGACTTCTGGATGGCCTGGACGATCTCGTAGGCGTTGGCCGGCGCGGCCTCCACTGCACTGACGAGCCGCGTCTCGCCGTATTGCTCCTGGGCCGCGTTCATGGCCTCTGTCACGCCGTCGGTGAAGAGGCACAGCCTGTCGCCGGGTTCGATCCGCATGGAGTATTCCGGAAACGCGGCGTCACCCATGAGGCCGACGGGAAAGCCGCTTTCGAAGGTGACTGCCTCCACCGTGCCGTCGCCCCGGCGCAGCACGGGAAGCGGGTGCCCGGCGTTGGCCATCACGACGGCGTTCGCCTCGCAGTCCACGCTCATCAGCAACACGGTTACGAACAGATCGGTCTCGGTTTCGGTCATGGACTTGTTGATCGCCTTCATGATCGCGCCGGGAGAGCGGCCGGTGGCGGCCTCGAAGCGAACGAGGCTCGCCGTCTTGGCCATCATCAGGGCCGCCGGAATGCCCTTGCCGCTCACGTCCCCCACCACCACGCCGAGCTTGCCGTCCGGCATGTCGATGAAATCATAGAAGTCCCCCCCGACCTCCAGCGCCGCGCAGTACCAGTCGGCAAACTCATACCCCGGCACCAGGGGCGGGTTCTGGGGCAGGAAGCTGTGCTGGATGCGGCTGGCGTTCTGCAGGTCCTGGTTGACGCGCTCCTGGGCGAGCAGTTCCGCGTGCATCCGGGCATTGGCGATGGCCAGGCTTGCCTGGTTGGCGATGCCCACCAGCAGCGCCAGCCCGTCCTCATTGTAATTGGGGCTTATCTCCTGGGTATCGAGCGTGACGAAGCCGAATACCTCCGCCTCTGTCATCAGCGGAGCGCACATCACGCTGCGCATCTGCATGTTCACGATGCTTTCGCTCTCGCGGAAGCGCCCGTCGCTCATGGCATCCTTGGCCCAGACCGCAAGCTTCTGGTCCATCACGACCCCGAGGATCGTCTTGCTCATGCTCAGTTGGGTGTCGGACTCCGGGCCCTTCACACGCACCCCACGGGGGGCCAGTTCTCCCGTGTCGGCATCCCGCATGATGATGAAGGCCCTGTGCGTGCGTGGAAAGACCTCGAACAGCGTGTCAACTATCTTCTCCAGGAGCTCCGTCTCGTCCAGCTTCGTGCCGAAGCTGCGGAACAACTCGTTAAGGATCTCAAGGCTCCTGTTGGTGACGTGGAGTTCCGATATGGTGCTGTCGTCGGAGATATCGTGCCGGGCGAGAGCAGCTTCGACGTCCAGCGTCTTCATCGTCGAGCTGTCGCTGTCCTGCGCCTCCAGTGCCAGCGTGGCCATCCCCGCGGCCCGCGCCTTGACGCTTGCGTCTTCGGACAGGAACGTCAGCACGCTTTCCCCGATGGTGACGGTGTCACCGTCCTGGAGACGGGCGCTGGTGATCTTGACACCGTTGACGAACGTGCCGTTGCCGCTGCGCAGGTCCGCAAGTATCACCCCACCACCCTCGTCCTGGATGAGCCTGGCGTGCTCGCGCGAGACAGTCATTTCGTCGAGGCGGATGGTAGCCTCCATGCCCCGGCCAATGGTGGTGACCTTGCTGAGCGTGAAACTGCGGCCCGCCAGCGGTCCTTTCACAGCCGTAAGCTTACTCATATCGCCCGCGATCCTTCCCTCTTCGTCCAGGCGCCTGCCCCGACGCCCCGAACCGCCACTGCCTGCCCTGAGGGACGGTGATTGAACCGCCCACGGTCCAACTCCTTCCACTACACGAAGGAGATTCTATCAGAGGACCGGAAAAACGCGCAAGCAGAATCTTTCCGGCGAGCGGGCCCCGAGAGAGGGGTGGGCATGGGCTGCCCGGGGTGCCGTCACCCGCCCGTCACTGCCGGCGCAGCCATTCGCCTCGCCGCAATACCGGCTGACCCGTGGCACCTCTCCGGCACCCACACGCACGGTCCGTCCCCCGTCCGCTCTCAGGGGGCTTGCGTCTCCACCCTTGTCCTGATGGGACGCGCTCCTCTGGGCAGGGATATCACCCCGCTTGGCCGGTCGAGGTGGATCACCGAGCTCTCCAAGGTTGCGCCGCTGCTGCGGACCCTGGCGGGGCTGCCTTTCAGCGTGTACTTTTCTTCCCTGGCGTTCCATGCCAACTCCTCGCCGTCGGCCTCTATGTCCTTCTCGTCATAGCGGATGCTTACGTTGCCCGTGGCCCGGGCCCGGTCGAGCTCCGTCTCCTTCCCGTCCGCGGAACTGGCGAAGTAGAGAAGCAACCTGTCGCTCAGAAGGGAGCGCCCCTGGTCCTTTACGTCAACATGGCCGAATGCGATGATCTGGTCCAGCACGTTTTCGGCGGCAAAGATGGCCAGGGCCTCGTCGGCGTCAAGCTGCCAGGGGGTAGCGCCGGCTGCCTGGAAGCTGACGTTGCCCTTCGCGTTGATGTTGCGCAGCTTGCGCGCCTCGTTGAACTCCAGCCGCAGGCTTCTGTCGCAGCCAAGCTTTGAGCCGGAAAACACGCCGTCCACCTTGCCCTCAAACTGCGCATACAGTTTGCCCAGGTCGATTGTCATGCGTTCGGACCAGTGCAGGACGTCGCTCTCCGCCTCACCCTTCGGCACCTCCAGCTCTCCCGGCCCGGAAACCCGCAGGAGGTCCTTCGCCGGCTCTCCGACGATCTCATCCCCGCTGAGGCGCCACTGCGTCACGCCCCCACGGACGGTCGGCATCGCGAACAGATCGTCGGTTTCGGCCGGGGCCTTAGAAGCCTCGGAGGCCCCGTTCTTCTCGGCCTCGCCGGCCGGCACATCGGGCTGGCCGCGCACCTCCAGCACGGCATTGCCAGTCGCCGTGATCTTGGCGGCATTCATGCCCGCGTCGAAGTCCACGCGCACATGGTCGGCACTGACCTTCTCGCCCGGTCGGAGGGCCGTGACCTGGCCCTCGAACTCCGCATAGCGGTCCCCGGTTCCGCTGAACAGCATGGAGCTCGACCAGCGCACCTCGATGGGCTGCTCGTCGGACCCGCCATCGGCCCCATCCTCAGCCGCCATGGCCAACGAGCCGGGACCCTCGCACTTGAGCATGTTGCCGTCGGGATGAATGTCGGCCTTGGACGCCACCAACCTCACGCGCTTGGAGGAGACGGTTACCTCTTTCCCCTTATCAGCCCACAGGGACACCGCACGGGTGCGGTAGTTCCAGACGGCCCGGTCGCACTCGACAAGGCGTTGCTCCCCCGCAATGGTCTGCACGCCGCGGACGTTGCCGACGGCCGTAACGGTATCAACTTGATCGTTCTCATCGAAACGCAGCTCCAGCTCCTTGCACAGCAAGTCGTCCTTGCCCCGCCGGGCCACCACCTCCCCGGAGAAGATCGCCTCCCCTCCGACCGCGTCATAGCGCATGCTCTTCTGCCACGTGACCTTGATCGGTCCCTCGGTTGTGAGGAGCATTGGCGGGGCGGGTTCACGGTCTTCGGCTCCGGCGCCTGCATCCGACGGCGAAGGTTCGGGAGCTTCCGGCAGCAGGTAGGTCAGCTCGCCCGGTCCCTCACCCGTGAAGCGCCGGTCCACCTTGAAGAAGGTCAGTTTCTTCGTCTCAATCCAGAGTTCGGGCTGTATGATCCGGGCCGGCTGGCCGGTCAGAATGCCCACATGACTCAGATTGTGCCACTCCAGTCTGTCGCCGCGCGCATCCTGGCCCTCGTGACTGAACACAACGCTCTCCTCAGCCGTGATCTCGCTCACCTGGAGCTCCTCCTCGGCCCCGTCCGTGTCCAGCACTATTTCCATCGACCCGCACGCGAGCCTGCTCTCGCCATAGGTGGACACCACCTTGTTCTCGAACCTGAGCTTCTGCGCCAAGTGCTGGTAGGTCATGGGCCCTTCGGCCACGATGACCACGTCCTTCTCTTCGGCGCCCCTGTCGGGGGACCCGGTTGAGGCCCCGTCCGCGCGGTCTACTCCCGGGCGGGTGGCCTGGAGAAAGCCCCCCGAAACCTGAAGCAACCTCGCGACGGGCTCGTGAAGAATCTTGATGTCCCTGAGCGTGATGTCCGCGGCGAGCCCCCTGCCAGTGACGTGCATGGCCAGCCGCTCCAGACCATCAGAGCCCGGGCGGAATTGCTTGAGTTCCACGCCGGCGTCGCTGCCGAGGCTACGGTCCGCGATGATGTAGGTCACGTTGTCCGTAACGACTTTGAACTCCTCGCCTTCGAGCGTGACGGTATCGAACAGGCGCAGAACGCCCTTGCTCTCATCGAACTCGGCCCGCTCGGCGGTGAGACGGGCATTGCGCACCGAACCCCCTCCGGGTCCGTCCATTATGGGCACAAGGGAAATCACCTGGGGCTTCTTGATCAGGTAGACCATGCGCCCCTCGACCCTCTTAGCCACTGCCTCCTCGCCCTTGATCGATGCTTCAGGCTGGCCGCTTGCCCCGCCGCCCACGAACCTTTCAAACTCACTGATAATGACCAATGTTTCGCCCTGCGACTCGGACTCCGGGAGCACGGTCTCACCAGCGGGAGGAACGGATGCTGTCTCGGGGTCCTGCCTCGCGCGGTCCTCTGGCGAGCGGTGAAGCGTCAGGGCCAGCACGATTACCCCGGCCGC
>CAZXDF010000043.1:0-2558 GCA_964639345.1 uncultured candidatus Brocadiaceae bacterium
GTCCAGCAGCCCACGTATCTCTTTCTCCCTGTCGTAGTCAAAGCGCTCCACCGCCACTTCAAGGTCGGCCCCGTCCGCCGTCACGCACAGGTAGCTGCTGTAGATACTCGGCACCGGCTCCGGCGGTCCTTCTGTCCTTGACCTCATCGTGCCATCGTCGCCTTTCATGCCGAGCACCAGGTAGCTGGTCGCCCCGCTGTTGGCCAGGCAGCCCCCCTCATTCCTCCTAACAAACGGGTAATGCGTATGGGCCGTGATTGTGAGCGCAACGGAGGGGTCCGCAAATGCCTCGAACACCTCGTCTTCACTTGCCAGCCAATTGATCCACTCCCCCGAACTTATCCGCCCGTGTGTGATCCGGATGAGCCTGCCTTTCCAGAATAGATCGAGGGAATCAGGAAGCTCGCTTAGGTATTCCCGCTGTTCGGGACTCAATCGCTGGGATGAGCCCCGTTCCGTCCAGGGAGGATGTTCCCCTTCTGCCCGCGTGATCGCTCCTTCGTCGTGGTTGCCAATCACAGCGAACTGCCCCGCGTTCCGACGGACCCACTCGACAGTTTCCGCAGGCTCCAGGCCGCTTGCGACGTAGTCGCCGGCCGCCACTACCTGCACCCTCTCCGGGTATGCCGCGATGATCCCGTCCAGCATGTCGAGCGGCTCGGTGAACCCGTGAAGATCGCTCACGACCACCAGTCGCCCGACCTCCTCGTCAACTTGCATGGATCGCGTTCGCATCCTGCCCTGGTCTCCATTGCTGGTCGGGTGTGCGATGCTTCCGTCACTAACTGCTACTGTGTCGCTGCCAAGCGCAGACCGAGCGCGTGACGCCACCATCTTACTCCGATCAGGGCCGCGACGAAAGAGAGAAGAGCGCCCACGGAGGGATGTCCTGGGCTATGCTGAGCCGGCGCGAACTGTCGTCCGCATCTTCGAGCTTTACTCCCGCGGCGACATGACCTTCAGCTCGCTCGCCGAGAGGCTCAAGGCGGAGGGACGCCTCTACCGCGAGCGGAAGGCCAACCTCCCGCTCGCGGGCGGCCTCTTCAAGTGCGCCTACTGCGGGAGCGGTGTCATGGGCGAACGCATCCGCCGCAGGCTCAAAGGCGGGGACATGGCCCAGCGTGTGTTCGAGTGGACGCAGAGGCTAGCCGAAACCTGGCGCGGTTCAAAGATGGCCACCAGACGCGAGATTCTGGAATCGGTGACTTTGAACCGTACCGTGTGCGACGTAAGTCTTTGCACAAGAAAGAGAAAGCCCTTCGGCTTCTTGGCCGAAGGGCGTCTTGTCCAAAATGGTACCCCCTGCAGGATTCAAACCTGCGACCTCTGGCTCCGGAGGCCAGCGCTCTATTCGCTGAGCTAAGGGGGCGCCGGATGCAAGTCGCCTATCATCGTAGTGCGGCCATCGCCCGCTGTCAAAGGGACCGCGCAGCCCCGCGCAAACGCCTCGCGCCTTGACCCGCCGCCGCGCGCCGCCGTACACTGCACGCTCGAATCAACCCGGGCGCAGAGCATCCCTAACTCTACCCGCCCGCCCCCGCGAGGCAACCATGACCTCACGCGAACGCACGTTCCTGGCCCTGGACCACCACGAGCCCGACCGCGTGCCCATCGACCTGTGGATGTCCGCCGGGATGAAGGAGAGGATGCGCGCGCACACGGGCGGGAGCATTGACGAGTTGCTCGACGCGCACGGGGTGGACCTGCGCTTCATCGAGGGGCCGACCTACATCGGGCCGCCGCTGGAGCGCTTCCCGGACGGCTCGACGGCGGACCTGTGGGGCGTGCGCCGAAGGGCCGTGCACGTGCCGGCAGGGGCCGGTGCGGAGCACTACCAGGAGGTGTCGCACTCGCCCCTCGCCCGGGCCGACAGCCCGGAGGAGATCGACGGCTACGGTGGCTGGCCCTCGCCCGACTGGTTCGATTACAGCCCCATCGAGGCCCAGTGCGACGCCGTGCGCGAGCGCGGCCTGGTCGTGGTCTTCATGGGCGACCGGCTCAACCGCTTGGCCCAGCTCAAGCCCGCCATGTACCTGCGCGGGATCGAGCAGATCATGCTGGACCTGGCGCTTCGTGCCGACCTGGCCCGCGCAGTCTTCGCCGGCATCCGCCGCTTCTACCGCGCCTACGCCGAGCGCATCTTCGACGCGGCGCGGGGCAAGATCGACATCGTGATGACGGGCGACGATTTCGGCTCGCAGGCCGCCCCACTGCTCTCGCCCGCCATGTGGACGGAGTTCCTCGGCGAGGGCTTCGCCGAATACACCGGCATCGTCCACGCGCACGGCGCGCGCGTGATGCACCACACCTGCGGCTCGGTGCGCCCGATCATCCCGCTGATGATCGAGCGGGGCCTGGACGTCCTGCAGTCCCTCCAGCCGGAGGCGGCGGACATGGACGCGCGCGCGCTGAAGGCCGAGTTCGGCGAGCGCCTCGCGTTCCACGGGGGAATCTCGGTCCAGAGGACCATGCCGTTCGGCACTCCCGAGGACGTGCGGCGGGAGGTGCGGGACCGGATCGAGGCGGTTGCCCCCGGCGGCGGCTACATCCTGTGCACG
>CAZXDF010000044.1:0-3331 GCA_964639345.1 uncultured candidatus Brocadiaceae bacterium
TGCGCCGGCGGGACGGACTTCGGCTCGGTGAGGGTGACGGATATGGTGTTGATGCGTAGCCAGCGCACCATGCAAGGGGGGGGCTATGCGGCGCTGGCACACCTGCCATTCGGGGTGGCATGAGGCGCTGCTAAGGGCTGATTACGGCCGTCTGCCCGCCGAAACCCGGTGCTCCAGCAAGGCGATGGGATGCGCGCCCGGCTTCCTCGCCATCGCCTTGATCGACCTCGGTGAAAGCGAGGCTCCAGGAAATGTCCTCAACCGTCTCGCCGTCGATCATCCCCACGGGGTAGATGAAGAAGTTTCTCGGCGGCGGCGAGGGATCGGGGCCGAGCTCGATGTCACGGCCCGTGGTGAACTCGACCCTGTTCTCATCCAGCCCGCCGAAGAAAAGCTCTTGCTTCTCCGGGTGCTTGATGGCTTCGGAGATGTCGACCGGCACCCAACCCAGACCCTCGACGTGGTACTCCGCCCAGCAGTGATAGCCCGAGATCGTTCCTTGCGCTCTGTTCGGCGGCAGGGGGAACCCCATTTTGAAGCGGGCCGGCACCTGGCCTGTCCGGGCCAGGGCGATGAACAGGGAGTGAATGTCACTGCAATTCCCCGCCCGTGACCCGCACGCGTAGACCGCGTCGCCCCGCCCCCATCCGGTGCCGGACTTGTCATAGCGCATTGTGCGCGTGAGGTGCTCGTAGAGCAGCAACGCCTTCTCCTCACGCGTGCCGGCGCCCTCAAGAACGCGGAACGCCTCGTCCTCGATCCCGCCACCAAGCGGAACGAAGCGGTCGGGCCCCAGAAACGCGCCGGATTCATCGGCCGCTTCCGGCGCCCCGTGCGAGCCGTCGGTCCGATATGCCGCCCGCTCCACCCTGGCGGTAATGACGACCTTCAGCGGGCCATCGCCGCGACCGTCACGTTCCGCGTGGAGAAAACGGTTGCCGTACCGCTGATCCTCGCGAACGCTGATCTCGCCCGTGCCGGTCCAGAGCAGTTCCTCCACCTTCTGGTGCTCGTTCTCGGCAGGCAGCGGTATCCACAGGCGGACCTCCTTCGCCTCTTTCGGTACGTCCACCGATGCCTCGTAAACGAGGTTGAACGTGCGCTTCGGCATTTCGGCCTTCGCGTCCCGCGGTCCCGGGCTGCGCGGACACGAAGACGCCGCGAGCCCAAATGCCACGAGCACGCACACGAAGAGCCGGCCGTGGGGGGCCCGCTTCCGGCCGCAGGCCCCCGGGGGTCTCCAACCTACTTGGCGGGCTTGGCCGTCCATACGCCGTCCTTCTCCTGCCACGTATACCTGGGCTTGCCGTCGACTTTGTGAACCATGATCTCGGTGACCTCGAGCCGCGACCACCGGCCCCTTGCAGTGCGCTTCATCCAGAAGTCGATGTCGTACACGACGCCGTCCTTGGCCCTCATGGCCGCACGTGCGGGTTTGGCGGCCCCGAAGGTCCCACCTGTGGGTTTGGCCTTGGAATGGCTGGCGAAGTCGGAACAGGCGAAATAAACCTCCTTGCCCGTCTTCGCCACGCGCTCCCTGTGCACCTTGTCGAGCGTGAGCACAAGGGCCTTGTCGGCCACCTTGTCGTAGTAGAGGAAGTAACCGCCTTTGAGTTTCGTGTCCTTCTCGATGTAAGCCGTGATCTTGTCGGCCAGCTCCTCCTTGGTGAGCGGCTTGGGTGTGGGTTTGGGCTTGGGCTTGGGCGGCTCCGGATGCTCAGCCGACTCCGTAGCGGGATGCTCAGGATGGTCGGCCGCCGCCAGCATCACGTGCCCGCCTTCCAAGGCCCCTTCCTCCGTCGGGTGTTCCGTTGGGTGTTCCGTCGGATGCTCCGTCGGGTGTTCCGTTGGGTGTTCCTCACCATTCTTGTGCATCATGTGGCAGGACGAAACGGCAAAGCACACCCACGCAAGAACACCGACCGACAGCAGCAGACTGATCCGTCGCATCGCAAGACCCTCCAAGAGAGCAAACTACCGAGCCGAATCCGCCCATCCCCCTACCTATAGAACTACTCCGCTTCGGGCGGACTGTCAACATACAAACTGAGTGCGCCGCGGCGGTCCTTACGTTCAGATACGCCGGCCGCGGGCAAGGAGTGTCACTTACAGGAGAAGCATCTTCACCACCGCCGCGAGCGTACATGCGTAGATGAACGGGACGAAGTACCGCCCGCTGAAGTTCCGGTGGAGCAGGACGCCCAGCAGCGTGCCGACCACCACCGCCGGCAGCAGCACGGCGCTGGTCCAGAGCCTGGCGGGCGTGAAAAAGCGCAGCAGCCAGTAGCCCGGCGCCTTCGCCGCGTTCCCGAACAGGAAATACGTGACCGCCGTGCCGACGTAGAGCCGCCTGTCGAGCTTCTGCGGCAGGAGAAACAGCGCTATCAACGGCCCGGCCGAATGGGCCAGCGTGCTGGTGATCCCCGCCAACGTGCCCACGGCCAGCCCGTGCCAGACGCGCGGCCGATAGGGCTCGGGCCGCTGGGTGAGCCTCCACTCCCGGAAGTAGCGCCACACCTGAATCGCGAGGAAGGTCAGGCAGATGCCGGCCACCAGCCAGTCAAGGACGGCGCCGACGCGCTCCTTGGCTCGGGTTTCCAGCAGAAACAGCGCAACGCTCCCCATCCCGATGCCCGCCAGGCAGCTCGGCACGAGCATCCCGAGGTTGCGCCAGTCCTTCTGGCCGCGGTAGTGGATAATGGAGAAGATGTCGCCGCAGATCAGCACCGGCAGCATGACCGGGAGCATTTCTTCCGAGCCGCCCAGCGCCACCACCATCAGCGGCACCGCCAGGATAGTCGCGCCGGCCCCGAATCCCGCCTTGGTCAGGCCCACCAGAAGGGCCGACCCGACCAGGGCCACCCAATGGGCAGCGCTCAACTCGACGAATGTCATGCCCTCAGAACCCCCACAGCTTGCCACAGAGACACAGAGGACACCGAGAAGGGCAAAAGAGTCTGGAGACGGCATGACAGGGCGGCTTTCTCCGACGTGCCTTCAGGTCTCCTTGCCCCCTGACTGCGTCTTGTGTTGCCGTTCTTTCCCCGCTCTATCCTTATCTCTGTGCTCTCTGTGCCTCCGTGGCAAAGTGCCTCATGAGCGGGAGGAGTGAGCGGGCGCCCTGCCCCCAACCGACGCTCACGATCCTTCGGCGGGGCCATGCATGAGCGCCTGGTAGCCCAGGTGCCGGGCGTATTGGTCCAGAAGCACGATGGCCATGAACGCCTCGGCCACCGGCCAGACCCGGGCCACGATGGTTGGGTCGCGGCGGGTGACGGCGGCCAGCTCGGCGTTCTCCAGCGACACCTTGTCGATGGTCTTCTGCGGCTTG
>CAZXDF010000045.1:0-3502 GCA_964639345.1 uncultured candidatus Brocadiaceae bacterium
CCCCAGACGGTCACCCTCAGCAAGGCCAAGGAGAAAGAGTTCCAAAAGGTCATGACCGAGCGCATCCTCCGGCCGCTTTCGAGCGTGATGAGGCTCGGCGAGGGTTCCCAGAGCAAGCTGGTCGAGCGCTTGGTGCATGCCGGCATACGAAGGAAGGGCGCCGCCGAGGTCTTCCTCGGCGCCAAGGTCGCCATCGCCCTGGCCTTGCCGGCCGCCACGGCCGCCTTCATGCTCTGGCGCGCCACCGCTACCGGAGGGGAGGTCAACATCAAGAACTTACTCCTCTACTGCGCCGCAGCCATGATCCTTGGACTGATCATGCCCAACATCTGGCTCAGCCGCAAAGCGAAGCAGAGGATGGAGACGATCCGCTTCGCGTTGCCGGACGCGTTGGACCTGCTGGTGGTGTGCATCGAGTCGGGCCTGGCGCTCGACGCCTCCTTCGTGCGGCTGGCACGTGAGATCCAGCACGCCGGGCCTGAGCTGGCCGAAGAACTCACTTTGATGAACCTGGAGGTCTCGGCGGGCAAGCCGCGAGAGGACTGCCTGCGCAACTTCGGCCTGCGAACCGGCGTGGAGGAGGCCAAATCGCTGGCGGCGCGCATTATCCAGACCACCAGGTTCGGCACCAACCTGGCCCATTCGCTTCGCATTCACGCCGAGTCCCTGCGCCAGAAACGCCGCCAGGCGGCCGAAGAACGTGCGGCCAAGACAACCGTCAAGCTTCTGTTCCCCCTGGTCTTCTTCATCTTCCCGGCCATCTTCGTGGTGATCCTGGGTCCGGCCATCGTGAACATCGGCAGGGTCTTCGCCGCCTGACGGTTTCCAGGGACGGGCATGGGCGCGCCGTCCCCCCCCCACATCAGCCATCGCCGTGTTGCGTCTGTCTGCTGCGGCGCCGCCCAGGCGCCGTTGTTGGCCAGAGGCGGTTGCACCGCCCCTTGTTGGCCAAAGGCGGTTGCACCGCCCAGGCATGGAAAGGCGGGCTGAGTCGGCACTGATGGAGGCGGCAGGGCGGATTTCCCGCATTTCCCTCCAGTTTTTTCGCTACTTGTCTTCACCCTGCTTCCTGTTTCTCCCAGGGGCCATCCCGTTGGGGGGAAACCCATAAGCACGTCGCAACACACGGACCCTCAAACTGTTAGGTCACGCCATCGAACCCGCCAACTGCATCTGATGGCCGGCAAATGGGGCGATTGGCTGCGCAATAAACGCCATAGTCGGTGCGCTCTTGAAACCCGCCGCGCCACTCTCCTAAAATCTTAGGTGTACGGGAGTGAGAAACTCAAGTGGAAGGCGCTCCTTACTCGTATCCGTCGAGGAGGTATGGGATTATGTCACGAGGCACAATCTCGCTAACGGTGGTATTGGCCGTGCTGGCCTGCGCGGGGTGTACGAATGTTCAGAAAGGCTCGGCCCTCGGCGGCGGCGCCGGCAGCGCTGTTGGCGGGGCCCTCGGGCACATGACCTCGCTGGGCAGCGGGAGGGGTGCGCTGGTCGGCGTGCCTCTGGGAGTGGCTGCGGGCGCCATTGCCGCGGAGTTCTACTACGACGACGATCAGGAGCTCGTGGCAGAGCATGCCACCCAGATGCAGGCGGTCACCGAGCAACTCAGGGGCAGTGAGACCAGGATCGCAGAACTCGACCGCGCACTCGAGGAGGAGAAGGCCCGGGCGGAGGCCCTGCTGGAAGCCCATGAGAACCTGCGCAGGAACAGTGCTGCCAGGGATCCTGTGCTCCAGGCCTTGGCGGGGCCGGCCGAGGGCGCAAGCCCAGACTTCGGCCCTGACGTCCAGGTCAGCACCGTCGACAGCGGCGGCATCAAGCTCACGCTTCTCTCAGAGGTCCTCTTCGGCTCGGGCAAAGCGGGGTTGACCGCCGAGGGGAAGAAGGTCCTGAGCCAGGCAGCGCTCTCGATTCGCAAGCACTACCCCAGTGGCGTGATCGAGGTGCACGGCCACACCGATAATGTGCCGATCCGCTACTCGAAATTCCAGTCCAACTGGGAGCTCTCCTGTGCCAGGGCACTGTCGGTGGTCCATCACCTGATTGAACGAGAGGGCTTCGATGCGGCTAGCATGATGGCTGCCGGCCTGGCGGACACGCGGCCTGTGGCCGGCAACGACTCCGCTCAGGGGCGGCGCAAGAACCGTCGCGCCGAGATCATCATCCGGCCCAACGAGACCGAGATGGCCGCCTGGGCGCCGCAGGCGCCCCTTTAGACCACAGGCGGTTGCACCGCCCGGACCGACTGAGTTCAGCCGGCGGCCACGGCGCCGCCGGCGTGGCATGGATCGCCCTATGAGACACGACTGCGTGGGGTCTTCTTTTGTTCTCGCCTCACTGACCATCCCCGGTCTCTGCGCTCTGACGATGACGCTCGCCCTTCTGACCGGGTGCTCCGCCCCGAGGGCGATCCACACCTATGAGTACCTCACCGATTACGAGCGCATGACGAAGCGGTTCGATCCCCTTGCCTCGCTTGTCTATTTGCCGCCTGATGCCGGGCTTGACGGCTATCAAGCACTGGCGATCAACGAACTCGAAATCGGCAAGGGATGGGCGCGCGACGCGAAGGCCGCCAAGGCCTACGCCAGGCTCTTCCGCACGCTCTTTGCAAACAGGCTGCTCGAGCGCCACGTCTTTCGCGCTGTCCTGCTCGACCCCGGTCCAGAGTTCACGCCCTACGAGTCAGGCCGGGTGCTGCGCATGGAAGGGAAGGTCACCGTCTTCTCCCTTGGCAACGGCTGGAAGCGCTACTTCAGCTTCTGGTGCCCGTTCCTGCAGGGCGGGGCGACGGACTTCCAGATCGAGGCGCGCTTCCGCGACGCTGTCACCGGGGAGGTTGTCATGGAGTTTGCAGACCGCCGCCGCCACCTGGGGAACACGGCGTGGGGGCCGAACATGAGGACATTCAGTGGCGAGTTCGTGATGAAACACACCGTCCAGCTGACGGCGCGCTCCCTGGCCGACTTCATCGCTGAAGGACCCGTTGGCGAGTCCCTTCCCCCAAAAGCGGTTGCACCGGCGCAGCCTGCCGGCGAAGGGACGAATGAGGTCGCCCGGGGGCCAGGCGCAGCCCAGACCAACGGTGGCCGCGCCACCCGGGTGCCGGAGGCACCTTTGTTGGGCAAAGGCGGTTCCACCGCCCGGGTGCCGGAGGCACCCTTGTTGGGCAAAGGCGCGGGCGCCGGCCAAGGCGCAGCCCAGACCAAAGGTGGCCGCGCCACCCGGGCGCCGCAGGCGCCCTTGTTGGCCAAAGGCGGTTCCACCGCCCGCGCCACCGCCGCGGAGTGATTGGATTGCCGATTTTCGATTGCCGATTGCCGATTGAACGGCGTCCAAATCGAGAATCACAAATCACTACTGTCCGGTTATAAGTCGAACAGCGGCAACTGTTTGCGGAAACAGGGTTCTCTGTTTTCCGAGAGCGCCGTCGTAAGTGCTTCGCAGAGCGGAACTTTCTCGAAAAGACAGATGCTGAGGATTTGTAGGATTTCGC
>CAZXDF010000046.1:0-5277 GCA_964639345.1 uncultured candidatus Brocadiaceae bacterium
CGCCCTCGGTGGATCGGTTGGCGTCGAGGGTCTCGCGCTCGAGCCGCTCGAATTCGGACAGGTCGCGGTGGGCAGGCAGCGTGCGGAGCAGGAAGTGGCTCACCACGGCGAGCCCGAGGATGCCGGCCAGGATCCCGCTCCAGCCGCGCCGCTTCATCCCTGGACGCCGTAGACGGCCGCCGCGCCGAGTTCCTCCTCGATGCGCAGCAGGCGGTTGTATTTGGCGACCCGGTCGGTGCGGCATGGCGCGCCGGTCTTGATCTGGCCGGTGTTCCGCGCCACCGCCAGGTCACTGATGGTCGTGTCCTCGGTCTCGCCCGAGCGGTGGCTGATGACCGATGCGTAGCCGGCCGCCGCCCCCATTTCGATCGCCTCCAGAGTCTCGGTGACGGTGCCGATCTGGTTGAGCTTGATGAGGATCGCGTTGGCGACCCCCGATTCGATGCCGCGCTCCAGTCGCTCGGTGTTGGTGACGAACAGGTCGTCGCCGACGATCTGGACCCGGTCCCCCAGCGCCGCCGTCATCTGCGCCCAGCCGTCCCAGTCGTCCTCGGCCAGGCCGTCCTCGATCGAGCGGATGGGGAACTCCTCGCACAGCGCAGCGTAGAATTCGATCATCTCCTCGCTGCTCAGCACCTTGTCCTCGGCCGCCAAGACGTACTTGCCCTCGGCCTCGATGCCCTTGCCCTTGCAGTCGGTGCCGTAGAACTCGCTCGAGGCCGGGTCAAGCGCTATGTAGACGTCTTCGCCCGC
The DNA here is from genome assembly GCA_964639345.1 of uncultured candidatus Brocadiaceae bacterium. Classification (GTDB taxonomy): domain Bacteria; phylum Planctomycetota; class Brocadiia; order SM23-32; family SM23-32; genus CAZHPE01. The sequence goes on from CAZXDF010000046.1 coordinate 754, forward strand.
AGCGTATCCAGCCTTCGCGATGGCCTCCATGATGACCTCGAGCGCCTCGTGGTTACTCGCCAGGTCCGGCGCGAACCCGCCCTCATCGCCCACCGAGGTGCTCTTGCCGGCGCCCTTCAGGACACTCTTGAACGCGTGGAAAACCTCCACGCCCATCCGCAGCGCCTCGGCGAACGAGTCCGCCCCGAACGGCATGATCATGAACTCCTGGAGGTCCACGTTATTGTCGGCGTGCTTGCCGCCGTTGAGGATGTTCATCATCGGCACGGGCAGGTAGTGCGCGTTGGCGCCGCCGAGGTATCGGAACAGCGGCATGTCAAGCAGGTCGGCGGCGGCCTTCGCGGCGGCGAGGCTCACGCCCAGGATGGCGTTGGCGCCGAGGCGGCCCTTGTTGGGCGTGCCGTCAATCTCGATGAGCGCGGCGTCGAGGGTGCGCTGATCCAGCGCGTCGAAACCGAGCAGCTCCGCCTGGATGACCTCGTTGACGTTCTCCACGGCCCGGCGCACGCCCTTGCCGCCGGAGCGGTCCGCCTCGCCGTCGCGCATCTCAACGGCCTCGTGGGCTCCAGTCGAAGCGCCGCTCGGCACGGCCGCCCGGCCCCGAGCGCCGGCGAGCAGCTCGACGTCCACCTCGACGGTGGGGTTGCCGCGGGAATCCAGTATCTCGCGCGCCTTGATGCTGACTATTTCGCTCATTGTAGGGCTCCGGTCGAAGGACAATGGCGCAGGGAACCTTCCCAACACATCTTTCGGGAAGGGAAGCTCACCTTGTAACCCAACCCGCCGCGAAAGTCAAACGGTATGGCGGCGCCCTTCGTGGATTGACGAACCCGAGGCCGCCCTGTTAGACTTGTGGGCGCCATGATGGTAAAGGTGAAAATCTGCGGCATAACGGACGCCACCGACGCGCGCTTCGCCGCCGCGGCGGGTGCGGACGCGCTGGGGTTCGTCTTCGTTCGGGGGACGCCGCGCTTCATAACCCCCGAGAAGGCCCTGCCGATCATCATGGACCTGCCGCCGCTCGTGCAGAGCGTGGGCGTGTTCATGGACGCTGAGGCGAGCGTCGTGAGGGAGATGGCGGATTTCTGCGGCCTGGACTACGTGCAGCTTCACGGCCACGAGAGCCCCGCAACGTGCGAAAAGCTCAGGGGGCTGAAGGTCATCAAGGCCTTCCGCATCCGTTCGGAGAGAGACATCAAGGAACTGGACCACTACCGGGTGGACGCTTACCTTCTGGACACGCATGTGCCAGGGGTGCCAGGGGGGACGGGCGAGTGCTTCGACTGGGAGATCGCCCGCAGCGGCGCCGCATTGGGCAAGGCGATAGTCCTCGCCGGCGGGCTGAAGCCGGAGAACGTCGCCGAGGCCGTCCGGGCCGCGCGACCGGTGGCGGTGGACACTTCCAGCGGCGTGGAAGAAAGCCCGGGCAAGAAGAGCAAGGGTCTGGTGGAGACGTTCATCCGCATCGCAAAAGCCGTGGACCTTTGAGCCCCACGAGGCGAGGACATGCAAATGGCTTCCCGGCCGCACATTTCGGCGTTTAGGTGCTATTGCAGAACCCGCTCCGTCGGCCCGAGGCATAGCGAGAGCGTCGAGGGCAAGGAGGCCGAAGCAGGCGATTCAAAAGCCAGAATCGCCGATGCAATCGGTTTTGGTGATACCAGCAAGGGAAGAGGGAGCAGGGATGGGATACACGGCGGTTGCACCGCCGATGAAGGCCGACACAGCCATTCGGCGCTCGGAGGCGGCCGAAGCCAGGATGGGGTTTTGCAACAGCGCCTGAAGCGACGCCTGCTCGTCGCGATGGTGCTGTGCGCAGCGGCCCTCGCGCCGAGCGGCTGCAAGAGCATCAGCCGGGGGGTGGGTCGCGTGGCGCAGGATGTGGTCGTAGTGCTGGTCTCGCCGCTTCAGCTCACCTTCGGCACACTGGGCGATACGTTCGTCGACGTGGCGGACGACCCCGGCTGGGGCGTGCCGGCCCTGCCGCTGATCATAGTCCCGCACCTGCTCAAGCACGTCTACGCCACGGCGGTGCACGTTATCGACCTGCCGCTTGCCCCGATCCATATCATCATGAACTCGCGGCGGATGAAGGTGTACAGAACGTCGCAGTTCCCGTTCGAGGTCCGGAGCCGCGGGCTTCAGCGCGGCACGCGACGGGCCACGCACAGCGCCAGGGGACTTGTGCGTCGCACGGTGTTGCTGGGATGGGATGTGGCCGAGGCAGGCATTGGAGCGGCGACGAAGGCCGGCTCGTGGTGGGCGGGGATACCGATGGTGTCCCTCAAGACGGCCCTGCGCCTGGTCACAGCGCCGGTCGCCATAGGGTTGTGTGCGCTTGACTACGCCGTCAGCCCCATCTACCTGCCGTTCGGACCCAAGCCCCTGGTGCTGGATCTGTAGGGGCGGGAGATGGCTCGAGGGCGCCGACCGACTTGTTGATTACCAGCGCCCGACAACGTCCGATGGGAGGCCGCGGCAGTGATCGTAAGGACGCGCGTCCATGCCAGGGCCGGGTTGGTCGGAAACCCGTCCGACGGGTTCCATGGCAAGACCATCGCTTTTACGTTTCGCAACTTCTGGGCCGATGTCGTCCTTTACGAGAGCCCGGAACTGGAGTTCCGTCCAAACCAGCAGGACGGCACGACCTTCGAGAGCGTGCAGGACCTGCTCACCAGCGTGCGCCGCACCGGCTACTACGGGGGCGTGCGCCTTATGAAGGCGGCGGTCAAGAGGTTCGCCGAGTACTGCCTGGAGAAGGGCGTCGAGCTGCCGAACCGGAACTTCACGATCCGCTATGAGACCAACATCCCGCGACAACTCGGCCTGGGCGGTTCGAGCGCGATCATCACGGCGGCCGTGAAGGCCCTGATGGCGTTCTACGGCGTGGACATCCCGCCGCACGTGCTGCCGAACGTGGTCCTCAGCGCCGAGACCCACGAGCTTGGCCTCACGGCCGGCCTTCAGGACCGGGTCATTCAGGTCTACGACGGGTTGGTGTACATGGATTTCGATGAGGCGTTCATGATGCACAACGGCTGCGGGCGCTACGAGCGGCTCGACCACGCAACGCTCCCGCCGCTGTATGTGGCGTGCCGCAGGGAACTGAGCGAGGAAAGCAGCCGCGCGCACCTGCGCGTGCGGGAGCTATACGACCTGGGGGACAAGAAGGTCATCAGGACGATGCACGAGATTGGCTCGCTGGCCGACGAGGTGCGGGAGGTCCTTCGTAACGGCCGAGGCGCGGACCTGCACGCGCTGCTTGACCGGAACTTCGACCTGCGGGCCGCCATCTACCCCATCAGCGCACAGAACGTGAGAATGGTCTCGTCGGCGCGCGAGACGGGCGCCTCCTGCAAGTTCTGCGGCTCGGGCGGCTCCGTGGTGGGCACCTACGAGGGCGAGGAGACGCTGGCGGCCCTGCGCAAGGTGATGGAGCAGGAGGGCTACGAGCTGGTCTTGCCCGAGGTTGTCACCCCGTCGCATTGACCGGCGTCCCCGGGCGATTCCTCACAGCCTTCGAGGTCGCAGAACATCATCGTCCCCCCGATGACCCCCAGCGGAAGGAAGGCCGCCCCCAGCAGGGGCACCAGCATCGCCACGGTCATCAGGGAGCCGAACCCCACCAGCGTCCACAGGTGCCGCCGGGCGTAGGCAAGCTTGTCCCGGAACGTCCGCCGCCGCCGCCCCATCGGGCCTTCCATAAACTCCAGCCCCACAAGGACCGCCGTCAGCAGGAACGCGACGGCGGTCGTGACCGGGGGGAAGATGAACACGAAAACGCATAGCACGAGCGCCATGAGTATGAACTTGACCGCTTCAGTCACGGCGCGCCAGATGTCGATCAGCATCTCTTTGAAGCCGGCCTCGGCCTCGTTCACCGCACCGGTGTGGAGGCGTTCGACTGCGGCCGACAGGAACTCGTAGAACGGGGCGGCGATGGCCAGCGCGGTGAGGCTGTAGGTGAACACGAACACGATGACGAACAGTCCCGTCATGGCCACCCATATGAGGAACCGAAGGATCGACCGCCACCACGAGCCCGCCTCTACTATCAGGTCCGGGACCTTGCCGCCAAGGGCCACCAGCAGCGCCGCTACAAGCACGTAGAGGGCGAGGCTGATCAGGAACGGCGCGATTGTCAGCGCCAGCACCCGCCGCCTGCGGATCATCTTGATCCCGCGCACGGGATAGGTAGCGCCGAGAAAAAACCGGCCGATAAATGAAGTGGGCAACCGGCGCTGCGTCATGTTGGCCCTTCGCTAGTGATCTCTACGGCCCGGAGATCCGCCTCCTGCTCCGCCGATAGCATAGCCCGCGCGTAGAACGGCCGCAAGAGGGTGCGGGGCCGGGCCGATTTTTCTTGTATCAGCCTTCCCCTAACAGCCCGTGGTGAAAGTAGTCGGCCCATGGTCCTTTTACGATACGGCGAGTCGGCTGGCCGGGAACCGGATGGCGCCACGTTCTGGCTGAATTGCGCCCATGCATCGGCTCTGGGCTCGCAAGGGTCCGGGCACTGCCAAA
>CAZXDF010000047.1:0-7461 GCA_964639345.1 uncultured candidatus Brocadiaceae bacterium
TTCGTGCGCAGCCCCCACGATGTGGTCTCCGAGGGAGAGCTGATCCAGGTCAGGGTTGTGGAGGTCGACCCGGAGAAGAAGCGCATCGCCCTGTCCATGCGTTCGGAAAGCAGCCCGCGGCGGGCCCCGCGGCGGCCCCAACAACGCCGCGCGTCGGAAGAGTCCGGAACCGAGCGGGTGCGCGAGCGGGGCAGGAGACCCGTGGCCGACGCTGCCGCCCAGGGCGGCGGTGTTCGCCGGCCCGAGAGCACCCTCGGGATGGCCAGCCGGAGGGTCCAGAAGGTCTCCAGCCTCAAGGGCGGTGGGGATTCGCACAAGGGGGGACCGGCGCGGCACCGCAGGCAGGCCGGCCAGACGAACGAACAGGAGGCCCAACTGCCGGTGCTGAAGGCGAGTGAACTTGTCGGCCGGCTGGGCTTCGCCGCCATCGAAAAGCGCGGGAAAGGCGGGAAGGGGAAGCCGGCGGATTGACCGTGCGCGGCGCGCGGCGCGGCGCGCGAAGGGGCCGGGAATCGCGTGCTTATCCCACCCCTGTCCGCTGCTGATCCACTCCCGAAGCGGGGTCCCATCGGGGCCCGAAGCACCCCCTATCCCCCTGCGATGACACTTGTGCTGCGCCCGTCTGGGGGCTAGAATGCGCCCGGACGCACGGCTGGCCGCCCGCGTGAAGCTACGGCCCCATCGTCCAGCGGTCAGGACACCGGACTTTCGATCCGGCAACCGGGGTTCGATTCCCCGTGGGGTCACCATCAGACGGCTGCACGAGCCGCTTCGTGCAGCCGTTTCTATTCTTCTTTCTTTTCGAGAATCGGGGCGGGGCAGGCCCAACGGTCGGCAGAGAGAACGCTGGCGGCGGGGAAGTGTCGGGAATCACCACAATGTGTCCGCGCCGGTTTCCACACCCTAACCCGGGGTCACAGGCGCATCGGTTCCCCTAAGTACGCGCTACAGGGCGCGTACGGCACGTGAACGGGGATGGCAATTGCGCGCCGCAGTTCGAAAGGGCGGCCTGGAAGTGGCCTGAAAGGCCTTGGAGGGGGCCAAGGGAGGTGTATTCTGCGCCATAGCGGGGCCGCATCCCGGACTTTTGGATAAGCGGAACGGGCCTGCGATTAAGCAGACCCGTTTGCCGCTGGGAAAGAAGAGCCGTAGTTCGCTCTTAGCTCTGATATACGCAAAACATATGCCAATTCTCGCAGGGGCGGCCTTTCACAACAGTTCGCTCATCTTGGAGTCCCGGAACAGTTCATCCGCGGCTGCATGTGCAGCCTCCTCGCTTTCAACTGCCCCCACCTCGATCGACTCGTGGGCTTCCCGCAACCCCAAGGACGCCGCGGGGTTGCCGGGGCGCCCAAGCTCTTCCTGTTCCTTGCACTTGATGCAGAGCGTGGCAAAGGGCCGCGCCTTGAGCCTGCGGGCCGATATCCGCCCGCCGCAACCCTCGCAGGTGCCGTATGTGCCCTGCCGCACCGTGCGCAGCGCCTCGTGTACTTGACGGATCCTGGCGGCGTCCAATTCGGCGATGCTCACCGCCAGGTCGACTGTCTCGCCTTGCGACACGATGTCCATGAACTCCACTGGACCGTCAGCCGAGGCCGACGCCAGCCGGCCGAGATGCTCCCGCAGCACTGTGCGGAGACCCTTATCGAGTGACTCGAGCCGGGTCTCCAACCTCTTGTCGCAATGTAGTTGTCTCTTCTTCATGATGCCACCCATGGGCCGGTTTCGGATGCAAAACTCGTGCCACCGCTCTTCACACGCTCCGCAGCCAACCACGTCGCGACGGCGATTACATACCCTTAGTGGCCGGACGGACGCCAAAGTTCACGCGAATCCGGTGTTTCGTGGCTGCTTCGGCTGGGCGCGCCGGCCGTGCCTGGCGCTTGGGCCCGCTCGAGTTTGAGACAGCACTGGTGGCATTCGCCACGCGGGCGGTGCAAGTGGTGCAACCGCCTTTGAGCAGGAAGGCCCCTCGGGGCCCGGTGCAACTGCCTTTGAGCAAAAGGCCGCGGGCGGCCCCGCAGCACGCTGCCCGCTGCCTTGACAGTCCCTTTGAGAAGGGGTATCATCGACCGAGTCGGTTGGGACGGTAAGGCAGGGTGCCCGGCAACGCCTTGTAGAGCACGGGTTTTTCCGTCGGTCCGCCCGCGTTTTGTGTTTGTGTACTGCATCTGACTGCCCGTCAACGCAACGTCCGGCCTGGGAGCCTAGGGAGCCTCTTGGAGGGACTGACCAGTGGCAAGTATCTACGCGGATATCACCAAGACGATCGGCAACACGCCTCTCGTGCGCCTCAACCGGATCGCTGCGGGGGCCGAGGCGCAGGTGGTCGCCAAGCTCGAGTCGTTCAACCCGATATCCAATGTGAAGGACCGGATCGGCGTGAGCATGATCGATGCCGCCGAGGAGCAGGGCCTCGTGAAGAAGGGCACCGTGATCGTCGAACCCACCAGCGGCAACACGGGAATCGGGCTGGCGTTCGTCTGCGCCGCCAGGGGCTACAGGCTCATCCTCACAATGCCCGATACGATGAGCGTGGAACGCCGACAGCTCCTGCGCGTGTTCGGGGCTGAACTGGTCCTCACCCCGGGCGCGGAAGGGATGACCGGGGCGGTGAAGAAGGCCGAGGATCTCGTCGCGGAGCCCCCGAACGCCTTCATGCCACAGCAGTTCAAGAACGCGGCCAACCCCCGGATACATCGCGAGACGACCGCCGAGGAGATATGGCGGGACACAGACGGCAAGGTGGACATACTGGTCGCGGGCGTCGGGACCGGCGGGACGATCACGGGCGTGGCGGAGGCGTTGAAGCCCAGGAAGCCGGAGTTCAAGGCGATCGCGGTCGAGCCGGAGGAATCGCCGATCCTTTCCGGCGGCAAGTCAGGTCCCCACAAGATACAGGGCATAGGGGCGGGGTTCGTGCCGGACGTGCTGCGGATGGACCTGGTCGACGATGTGGTTCAGGTCAACAGTGACGAGGCGGCCGAGATGGCCAGGCGCCTCGCCAGGGAGGAAGGCATACTGGCCGGTATCTCGTCGGGAGCGGCCGCCTGCGCGGCTCTGAAGGTCGCAGAGAGGCCGCAGAACAAGGGCAAGCTGATCGTCGTCGTCCTTCCCGATACCGGCGAGCGATATCTGACGGCCGGCCTGTTCGACCTGTGAGCCTGAACGACCAGGGATCAGGGATCAGGGTACAGGGATCAGGCCAGCCCCCTGGCTCTTTGACCTTTCGACTCTTTGACTCTTAGGCATTTCGACTCTTGGACTCTTTGACCTGTTGCCTTTCCGGTGGACCCATGCGACCTGCAACGAGGCTGATACATCACCCCGGCGCTTTCTGCGAGCACACAGGGGCGGTGAGCGTGCCCATATATCAGGTCTCAACGTTCCAGCAGGACGGCGTGGAGAGCAACAAGGGATATGACTACTCCCGGACGCGCAACCCCACCCGCGACGTGCTGGAGGACTACATCGCGAGCCTCGAAGGGGGGACGCACGGCTTTGCGTTCTCCTCCGGAATGGCCGCCATATCGTGCTGCCTCATGCTCCTGGCGGGCGGGGGCCATGTGGTGGCGACGGAAGGCCTCTACGGCGGGACATATCGGTCGCTCAGCCGCGTCTTCAAGGGCTTCGGCGTCTCCTGCTCGTTTGTGGACACGCGCGATCCAGAGGCGGTGAGCTCGGCGATAGGGGAGGGCACGAAGGCCGTCTTCCTCGAGAGCCCCGCCAACCCCCTGATGGGCATCACGGACATCGCTGCCGTCGCGGAGGTGGCGCACGCGAAGGACGTCCTGGTCATGGTGGACAATACGTTCATGTCACCGTGGCTTCAGCGGCCGCTCGAACTGGGGGCCGACATCGTTATCCACAGCGCGACGAAATTCCTCGGCGGGCACAGCGACCTGATCGCCGGGCTTGTCACGACGAAGGACAAGTCCCTGGCCGCCCGCGTGGGGCACCTTCAGAACGCCATCGGCGCCGTCCCGTCGCCGTTCGACTGCTGGTTGCTGATACGCGGGATGAAGACGCTCGGGGTCAGAATGGCCTGCGGACAGGCGAGCGCGGTCAAGATCGCCGAGTGGCTCTCTGCTCGGGGCGAGGTGGAAGAGGTGCTGTACCCTGGCCTCGATGCATTTCCCGGCCGCGAGATCCATCGGCGGCAGGCGGACGGGCCGGGCGCCATACTCTCTTTCGTCCTGCGCGATGGCGTGAGCGCCGAGACGCTGCTGGGCAACGTGGAGGTGTGGACGCTGGCGGTGAGTCTGGGCGCGGTCGAGAGCATCATCACGCTGCCTGCGAAGATGACCCACGTTACCTATCCGGCGGAGGAACTGGAGCGCGTGGGACTGGATGATCGTCTCGTGCGGCTTTCGGTTGGGATCGAAGACGTGGACGATCTGATTGCGGACCTCCAAACGGCCCTGGAGAAGGCGGCCGAGGGGGAAGACTCGGCGTGAGGTCGCCGGTTGGACCGATGCGCCGATCGTGCATTTGTTGCCGTTCAGTCTGGGTTCGACAGCGGGGCCGCAGCAGGCCCCAGCGGAACGTTCATTTGAGTCTACGCTGGCAAAGAGGAGGGAATGTCGTGGAGAGCGAAAAGCTTTTCAGCCCTGTGGGCGAGAAGGAAGTGACCCGGGCGATCGTGGGAGCGTTCGGCAAGGAACTCGACGAGTACGTGGAGAGCGACTGCATAATCGTCGGCGCAGGCCCCTCCGGGCTGACGGCCGGGCGGATTCTGGCCCAGAGCGGCGTGAAGGTGCTCATCGTCGAGCGCAACAACTACCTCGGCGGCGGATTCTGGATCGGAGGCTACCTGATGAACAAGGTGACCGTGCGCGAGCCCGCCGACCAGATGCTGGATGAGCTCGGCATTCCGCACCAGGAGCATTCGCCGGGACTGCACGTTGCCGACGGCCCGCACGCCTGCTCGAAGCTCATCGCCGCCGCCTGCGATGCGGGCGTCAAGGTCCTGAACATGACCATGCTCGACGACGTCGTGCTGCGCCGCGAGAACCGCGTGGCCGGCGTGGTCATCAACTGGACCCCCGTGAACGCCCTGCCCAGGGAGATAACGTGCGTCGATCCGATCGCGTTGGAGACCAAGGTGGTCGTCGACTGCACCGGGCACGATGCGTGCGCGACGACGAAGCTCGCGGAAAGGGGACTGCTCAGCCTGCCGGGCTACGGGGCCATGTGGGTGGAGCGCTCGGAGGACCTGGTCGTTGAGAAGACCGGCGAGGTCTGTCCGGGACTCGTGGTGGCCGGAATGGCTGCCGCGACGGTCTTCGGCCTTCCGAGAATGGGCCCGACCTTTGGCGCGATGTTGCTCTCGGGGAAGAAGGCGGCGGAGACGGTGCTTTCGCTCCTGGAGAAGCAGGCGGCAGCCGAGCCGAGCCGTGACCGGGAGGTCGCTCGCTCGTCCGCGTAGGCCGCCGGCGGCGCAGCCGCTTTTGTTGTTGACGGCTCCGGCCCCCTGGGGGTCCCCCCAGGGGGCGGGTTCCCCCAGGGGAACGTTGTACGCCCCGGGCGGCGCCACCCATGAAGAAGTGAGCGTGCCATGGCCTCAAAGAAGCTGCAAGAGATGTCCGGCGAGGAGATCAAGCGGGCGGTCGCCGAGAAGTACTCGCAGGTGGCGCTCGCCCGAGGGGAAGTTCAACTTCCCGGTCGGCCGTAAGTTTGCTGAGAGCGTCGGCTATCCGGCCGAGGTGTTGGACGGGCTGCCGTCGGCTATGTGGGAATCGTTCACCGGGGCAGGAAACCCTCAGCCCTACGCCGATGCCCGGCCCGGCGAGACGGTGCTGGACCTGGGCTGCGGCGCCGGGCTTGACCTGTGCCTGTATGCGAGGGCCGTGGGCGAGGCGGGAACGCTCTACGGCCTGGACCTGTCCCGGGACATGATCGAGAAGGCGCGGCAGAACCTGGAGGCCGTCGGCATCCGGAACGTGGAGTTCCTCAATGCGCCCGCCGACGCGATCCCGCTGCCCGATGCGTCGGTGGACCTTGTGACCGCCAATGGGATCTACAACCTCTCCCCTGACAAGGACGCGGTCATGAGCGAGGTATGCCGGGTGCTCAGGCCGGCGGGCCGGACCATCTTCGCCGAAATCGTGCTCAAATCGGCCCTGCCCGACCGGGTCCGCAAGAGCCTCGACGACTGGTTCCTGTGCATCGGGGGAGTCCTGCCGGAACCTGATTTACTTTCGCGTCTCAGGGCGGCCGGTTTCCGCTCGGCCGCGATCCTGCAGAAGGTCAGGAACGCGCGAACCGGCCACAAGCTGGCCGTCTGCGCGGTCATCCGCGCCGAGAAATGAGGCGGCCGGCGAGGGCGCCTTTCCTGGTATCACACGCACTCACGGGAGGCTTCAATGAAGGCCGTAATGCTGCTATCCGGCGGCCTGGACAGCAGGCTGGCGCTGAAGATGGTGCTGGAGCAGTGCGTGGAGTTGCACGCCCTGAACCACGCGACGGTCTTCTGCACCTGCACGGCCCGGTCGAGCTGCAAGCACGAGGCCCTCGACGCGGCGGAGCGATCCGGCGTGCCCATCACCGTGATGAACGTAACCGAAGAGTTTCTCGGCCTCATAAAGAATCCGCCGCACGGCTACGGGAGCGGCATGAACCCCTGCATCGATTGCCGGATCATGCTGTTCCGCCATGCAAAGGAATTGATGGAAGAGATCGGCGCGAGCTTCGTCGTCACGGGCGAGGTGCTGGGCGAGCGGCCCATGTCGCAGAGAAAGGAGGCCATGAAGCTCATCGAGAGGGAGTCCGGGCTCGATGGGCTCATCGTGCGACCCCTTTGCGCGCTGGCCCTCGAGCCGAGCATCCCCGAGACCGAGGGCTGGGTGGACAGGAGCAGGTTCAAGGGAATTACCGGCCGACGCCGCCTGCCGCAGATGGAACTGGCGAAGGAACTGGACATCGGGGACTACCCGTGTCCGGCCGGCGGCTGCCGCCTCACTGACCCCGGGTTTGCGAGCAGGATGAGGGACCTCGTCGAGCACGAGCCCGGCTTCGGTGTCAACGATGCCAAGCTCCTGAAGGTGGGGAGGCATTTCCGCCTCTCGCCCGCGGTGAAGGCCATCGTGGGGAGGGATGAGAGCGAGAACGGGCTGCTCTTGGCCCTCAGCACGCAGGCGGACACGCTGCTCGAGGTAGTGGATTTCCCGGGACCGCTCACGGTTGTGAGAGGACCGGCTGACGCCGAACACTTGTCCATCGCCGCGGCCATTACGGCAAGCTACGGGAAGGCGTGCGGGGAGCGGGAAGTAAGCGTGAAGGTCTTCGGCAAGGATGGGACGCAGACCGATGAACTCCAGGTGGCGCCGGCCGATGAGGAGACCCCCGGCCGGTTCCGAGTGGGGCGCGCGAAGCGGTGACGTCGAGGTATCGGAGGGCGGCATTGGCCGGTCGAAAGCGCATTGTTGTCGCCATGTCAGGCGGCGTGGACTCGTCCACGAC
>CAZXDF010000048.1:0-7162 GCA_964639345.1 uncultured candidatus Brocadiaceae bacterium
CCGGCGGCTCGACGCCCAGCAGGCACGCGCGGGCTGCGAGATGGCGAACACCCTGTGGCTTCAGGGCAGGTATCAGGAGGCGCTCCGCAACGTGTGGGCCTCCAACGAGATCGCCGGCGCTGCCCCGGACTCCGCCTTCCGGCTCAACGTGAACTACCAGCTTCTCGGCCTCATCTACTGGGAGCTGAACGAGTTCGACCGCGCACACGAGGCCCTTGACGAGGCGGTGCGCCAGGCGTGGCGGGCGGAGATGCCGCTGGAGGCCGCCAGTGCCCACAACAACCGTGGCATCGTCTTCCGGCGCCAGAAGAAGTACCGGCAGGCGCTGGCTTCAATGGACGAGGCCCTGAAGATCGACGAGCGCCTGCGCAGCCGCTGGGGCCAGGGCTACGACCACCGCAACATCGGCATCACGCTCCACCGGATGGGATACCACGAGGAGGCCGCGCGCCACCTGGAGACGGCAGTGCGGCTCTCGGGCGAGATCGACGACGCCGTGAACCTGACCCGCGCGCTCTACGCGCTGGGCGACCTGCGCCTGAGCCAGGAACGGCTCGATGATGCGGAAGAGCTGCTCACGCGCGCCCTGGAAAGCGCCCGGGCCGTCTACATGCCCGAGGTCGAGTGGCGGGCGCTGCGGGGACTCGGGCTGATCCGGAAGGCGAAGGGCGACCGCGCCGGAGCCATCGAGCACGTGGGGGCGGCGGTGGAGGTTGTCGAGTCCGTGCGGGAAGGGCTGAAGGTCGAGGAGTTCCGCAGCGGGTTCCTCACCAACAAGATGGACCTCTACGAGGACATGGTCGGCCTGCTGCTCGATGCGGGCCGCGCCGAGGACGCCCTTTCATACGCCGAACGTTCGAGGTCGCGGAACTTCCTGGACATCCTGGCGCGCCAGTCCTTCGAGCTCAAGACCGACCGCGAGCGCCGCCTCTACGAGGATCAGGGTGCCCTTGCGCGCGAGATCCGTTCCCTCACAACGACGCTGCGACAAGAGAAGGACGAGAAGGCGCGCGCAGCCCTTGCAGAGGAGCTTCAGAAACGCCGCAAGCGCTTCGCCGACCTGCTGGTGGAGATCCGTGCGGCCAACCCGCAGCTTTCGAGCTTCGTGAGCGTGGAGGTCGTGCCCGTCCGGGAGCTTGCCGAGGCGCTGGGCGAGGACGTGAGCCTGGTGGTCTACTACGTCATGAAGGAGGAGGTGGCCATCTGGGTGGTGCGCGGGGGCGAGCTCACCGTGCGGCGCGTGAAGGTCGATCGCCGGCGCCTCACCGAGCAGGTCCGGGCCTACCGCCTGATGGTGCAGCGGCGGGAGCTTCTTGACGAGGTCAGGGTCGCTTCGCAGGCGCTCCACGCCCTGCTGCTGGCCCCCGTGGAGGATGTTATCGCGGGCAGCGGCGCCGTCGGGATCGTCCCCCATCGAGCGCTGCACTGCCTCTCGTTCGCCAGCCTCTACGACGGGCAGGAGTGCCTGGTCGAACGCTACCCGCTCTTCTACGCCCCCAGCGCCAGCGTGCTGGCCCGCACGCTCGGCCGCGCCCCGGCGCGCCCTGATGAGCGGCCAGCCGAAGCGGCCACCGAGCGGCGGGCGCTTCGCGTCCTCGCGGTGGGCAACCCGGCGGCGGGCGACCCGGCTTACGACCTGCCGTTCAGCGAGAGAGAGGTTGAGAGCCTCGCGCGCGATTTCATCGACGTGACGCTCCTGGTGGGCGAGAAGGCGACGGAGAGCTGGGTGGCCGAGCACATCGGCGGGTTCGACGTGATCCATCTCGCGGCGCACGGGTATTTCGACAGCGTCAACCCGCTTTTCAGCGCCCTGATGCTCGCGCCGGACCCGGAGGCGGCGGACGACGGGACGCTGGAACTGCACGAGGTGAGCGGGCTGGAGGTCAACGCGCGGCTGGTGGTGCTCAGCGCCTGCCAGAGCGCCCTGGGGGACCTGCGCGCGGGGGACGAGCTGGTGAGCCTGAGCCGCGCCTTCATGTATGCCGGCACGCCCGCGATCGTCAGCACCCTGTGGCGCGTGGACGATGTGGCGACCGCGCTCCTGGCCAAGCATTTCTACCGTCAGTATACCGGCCGGCGCATCGCGCCTTCCGCGCCCGCGGAGGCCGGGCTTACGGGCAAGGCTGGCCTTCCCGGCAAGGCCGGCGCGCTGCGCGCCGCCCAACTCCAGGTCATGAACGACGGCAAGCACTACCACCCCGTCTATTGGGCGGGCATGATACTTGCTGGGGACTACCGATAGGCGGCCACACATGAATCGTCTCGCATTCAAAACTCACGGAGGGGCGAGGACTCAGAGCGATTAGGAAACCAGGAAGGCGGGAGAAGGCCAAGCGATTTCACCACGAAGAACACGAAGGGCACGAAGGGAAAGACAGGTTAGCAGTTGGCGCTCAGGGGTAGGCAGTTGTGGTCGGTGTCATCTAAGGCGTCCGCCTCATCCTCTGCGTTTTGCTGGTTCCTTCCCTTACCTGGCTTCCTCATGATCCTTGCCGTTCGTCGTGCATCTTCGTGCGCTTCGTGTCCTTCGTGGTGAGCTTAGCCGTAGAAGACTTGTGTCAGAGCGCATCGGCGGCCCGGGCGCCGCTGTGGGACAGAGCCGGTCACCTTACGGGGGACGAAAGGGGACGAGTTATGAACGCATGGAGAAAGTGGCAGTTGACCTTTGCTGTGGCGCTCGCGGTAATGATCGGGTCATCGGGCTGTAACAGTACGGTGTCGGAGGAGGATGCGACGTATCTTGCCTGGGGCGCGGATCCGGGACTCAAACGACTCGGAAAGGAGGTCAGGAAGGTCAAGCCGGCGGTAACATGGGAGCTGTTGCCCCCGAAGCAAGGCAGGGCTGTCCCCCTGTACTGGCCGGAAGGCAGGGGCATTGAGATCCGGCTTCAGCGGAGAGGATTCGAATCGGGCGATGTGAAGAACGGCACGGGAGGAATAGTGCACGTTTGGATCATGGGTTCCGATTACGAGACCAGCAAACCCCCCTCTTATGAAACGCAGGTCAACCCGGCCACTGAGATTGAACCCTGGCGCAGTCAGCGCGTCTTCATCTGGGGCGCGGTTGGCCAGGAATGGCGCGATTGGAAGCAGGACGTAGCGGCCGCGCTGAAGGCGACGGACATTCCTCCCGGCCAGCTTCCCGGCAGCGGAACTTCTCTTGAGCAGGCCATCGAGGGCGGATTCTGGTTCGCTGCCGTGTGCGTGGGGACCAGCGAAGCTGGGCTCGCTTCGCGCGAATTGGGGGTTTCGCACGCCTCGCAGGAGTTCAGGGTGCTGACAATCCTGGCCGGAGAGGGACCGGCCGGGCAAGTTGTCAAGTTCGGCTACATCTGCCTGTATCCAGGCCGCGAACGGCCCATCGAGAAGGGCGAGCGCGTGATCTGGGTCGCTCGCAAGGCGGGCTATGGGAGCCAGCGCCAGCCCAACGCACGCCCGTACGGTATCAAAGCCCTGCCCGACACGCCCGAGAACCGCAAGGCGGTCATCGAAGCCGTGAAGACGGAGCGGCCCGCGGACTGAGAAGCCACATCCGGGGCGTGCGCCACGCGGGCGGGACGCCCGCGCTACCCCCCGCTATTGGGTAGGCGCGGCGTCTCGCCGCGCGCCCGAAGTGTCCCTGGCGCCGCGAGCCGGCGCGGGCACGGCATCCGGCCTTCGCAGCCGAAGCATCCGCATCGGCGGAGTTGGCTGCCGTGCCCCTACCTGAAAAGGCCGCCGGTGGCCTTGCCGGCTTACCCGAGCGCGACGTCGAGGGTCATCATGACGGCGAAGCCGAGGATGACGCCGCCGGTCGCAATGTCGATGTTGCCCTTGCTCTGTGATTCGGGGATGAGGTCCTCGGCTACCACGAAGATCATCGCCCCCGCCGCGAAGGCCAGCGCGTAGGGCAGGATCGCCGACATCGTGATGACGAGCACGGCGCCCGCCACCCCCGCGATGGGCTCGACGACGGCCGAGAGCTGCCCATACCAGAACGACCTGAGCCGCCCCATCCCCTCGCGCCTGAGCGGCAGCGCGACCGCCGTCCCCTCCGGGAAGTTCTGAAGCCCTATGCCGATGGCCAGCGCGATGGCGGCGCCGACCTGCGCGGCCTGCGCCCCTTCCACCAGATGAGCCGCCGCCCCGAACGCCACCCCCACCGCAAGGCCTTCCGGGGCGTTGTGGATCGTGATGGCCAGGACAAGCAGGGTGCTGCGCTGCCACGAGGTTTTGGGCCCCTCGGTCACGGCAAGCGCGGGGTGGAAGTGCGGGAGCAGGCGATCGACCACCCGCAGGACGACGGCCCCGAGCAGAAACCCCACGAGCGGCGGGAGCCACTTGAGGGCCGGCCCATAAGACTCCTCAGCCATCTCGATCGCCGGCGCCAGCAGGCTCCAGAAGCTTGCGGCAATCATCACCCCGGCGGCGAACCCGAGCGAGGCGTCCAGGTATTTCTGCGAAAAGCGTTTGCTGAAGAAGACCAGCGCGGCGCCCGCGGCCGTCACCAGCCACGTGCCGACCGTCGCGACGAGGGCCTGCCACACCGGATGGAGATCGTAGAACCAGCTCATCCCTCGCGCTCCTTACACCATGTTCACAGAAGTATGCCTATAGAACGTTCGCGGCATGGCGACTTCACCTCCAGCCCGCCGAATCCTCGCGCGTCTCGTCGCCACCCGCTCCGCGCCTTCGAGCGCGTGGGCCGTGGACGCGGAAGAACGTCACCTCGGCCGGGCACCTGAAACGCACGCGCACCTTGCCCACGGCGCCGAACCCGCGGCTGACGTAGACGCGCAGCGAATTGACCTCATGCAGCCCGTGGGTGAGGCCGCCGTAGAACCGATAGGGCATCCGGCGCCAGAAAGGCACGCGCACCTGCCCGCCGTGCGTGTGGCCCGCGAGCATGAGGTCCACGCCGTGGCCCTGCGGCAGCATGTAGGCGCCGACCGGACCGTGACAGAGCAGAACGGTGAACGCCGGCCCGGGGCCGCCGGAAGCGAGCGCAGCGGCGAAATCCGGGCATCCGAGGGCAGGGTCGTCCACCCCGATGATGCGCACGCGGCCCGCGGCTGACTGCACAATGCGGCCCTCATTGACGAGCAGATCGGCGCCCCAGTCGGCCAGGAGGCCGCGGAGCCGGCGCACGGGGGGGCCGTAGCACACGTCCCAGTTGCCGCGGACCATGAACACGCCCCTGGTGAACACGCCCCTGGTGAGCACGCCCCTGGGGGCCCGGAGCTGCGAGAAGAGCCTGGCAGCGCAATCCAGGCTGTGCGGGTGCCGGTGGAACACATCGCCGGTGACAAACACGAAATCCGGGTCGTGCCGGGCTACCGTTTCGACCAAATGCTCTTGCCGGGGCCCCCACCGCCCCAGGTGCAGGTCGCTCAGATGGGCGAAAGCGACGGGCGCGGCCCCTGCGGCCAGGGCGCCGTGCGCAAGTTCAATCTGTTCGGCCCGGAATTTGCTCACTCAGATACCAGCCCCGTGTTTTCTCTCTCCTGGCAGCCGACCCGGGAGCGACACGGGGCATTATAGAGAAGCCGCACGGTTCTCTCAACGCACATGCGCCGACTCGCGGCCCGCGTTTTTGCCTTGCATCGGGCGGCGAGTGCCAATACGATTAATCGCGCGGGGGTTCGAACGCAAGCCCTTGGGCGCAGATGTGCGGCTGAGAGCCCGATGAGTCGCCCGGGATGTGGGCTGGAAAGACGGGCGAGGAACGTTCATTTCGCCAGGCGAGAGGCCCCCGTAGAAGAAACGGTTCCAGCGAGCGAGGCGAGCGAAACGGAGGAGAGACGCGCTTTCGGGCGCATAGCCCCCAGAGGCGCCGTTCTGCGGTATGCGAAGAGATCGGGTTTCCTGGGTGGGCTGTTCGGCGGCAAGTCCCTCAAGCGCCCCGCGCCTTTGCGAAACCTGAGCCGGATCGGCGCGTGTTTTCTGTGCCGCGAGCGGCTTCGGGTGGGTCAGAAACTGGCGATGAGCATACGGCTGGGCGAGCGCGGGCCGACCGTGCTGGTCGTGGGCAAGGTCGTTTGCACGAACAAAGGGCGGGGATCATACCCCTTCCAGGCAGGGGTGCGATTTGTGGAATACAGGGCCAACGCGTGGAACGTGCTCTCACACCTGGGTGACCACGTGCAGGAGCGTGACGAAACGACGACCACGATGTTGCGCCGCATGGTGCGTGATCAGCCCACAGAAGCCCGGCAGGCCGAGTAGCCGCACAGGGGCCTTCGGGAGTCGTAGAACGCTCCGAGAGGGATTCGTCGGCACGCACGCGGCGGGACCAGATCGCAGGACAGCATTATGCTAGCGTATTTCCTCGCATTCCAGGTGCTTTGCGGGTGCTTTGCCGCCTATGTGGCCGCCGGGCAGGGGCGCAGTCGGGCGGTGTGGTTTGTTGTGGGAATGGCCCTGCCGATCGCAGGCGTCCTGCTGGCGCTGGCTGTCGCAAGGGAGCCCGGGGCCCGCTTGGGTCGCGTGAGTCCGGGCTTCGGCGCCAGAGGCAAGGCCGGCCCCTCGCAGGAGCGCCCGCGACCCAAGCGCTGCAGCGGCTTTTACATCGCAGACTGCCAGGGCTGCCCTTACTTCCGCAGGAGGCCGCTGTTCGACTCTTCCTCTGAGGACGCGGCCAAGGGCCACTGCCGGTACTTTCGAAAGCCGCTGGCGGAGGAGAACGGCTCGAAGCCCGAGCATGTGGTTGCAGAAGGCGACTGAATACAGGGGCCGGTACTTGACGAAACGCAACGGCTTTGCAAGAATGCTTCCGGGTGATCCGTATAGACGGTCGAAACAGCCGTCAACTCGTGAGGGAAACGCCATGGGAACTCGTAGGTTTTGGGGGCTGGGTGTGGTCGCGTTGGCGGCACTGGCAATGGGGAGGGTGTGTCTGGCTCAAGAGGCGGACGCGGGGACTGAGAAGGCTTATACCGACACCCGTATCCACGAGTTCGTGGAAGACATCAAGGACACCCCGCCATACAGGCGCTCGTCAGAGATGGAGGAGATCGAAAAGATCGGACTGCCTGCGGTCCCGCATCTCATCAAGGCGATCGATACGCCCATCGACACCGTGGACTTGGGGTATTACATCTTCTGTATCGACGCCCTGCGGATGCTGGAGGCGCGGGAGGCCACCGACGCGCTGATCAGGGCCACCGGGTCACCGGCCCCGGCG
>CAZXDF010000049.1:0-4692 GCA_964639345.1 uncultured candidatus Brocadiaceae bacterium
GAGTTCCACTACTGGCGCCCGTGGAATGCTCTGCTCAGGGGGTATAGCGGCGTATGGTTCTATCTGATGGGCCCCTACGTTGAGGGCGTGAACGCACCCGGCGGCGAGGCGTATCCGGCGCTCACCAGCGCCGCTGAAGCCATCGCCGAAATCCGCACGGGCTATTACACGCTGCTGCGTGGCTCGAAGCGCGAGAACGACGGCATCGCCGTCCACTACTCCGTGCCGAGCAACATCATGGGCGGCCACGTCAATGACTTCAATCAGCTGCCCTGGGACGTGCATTTCCTGATCCGCATTTTCCAGGACTACGCGCCCAGGCGCTACGAGTTCGTGGCGACCCAGCAGATCGTCAAGGGCGAACTGGACAATTACAAGGTCATGATCCTGCCCCTCTCTCAGGCGATCACCGCCGAGGAGTCGGCGGAGTTCGAGAAGTTCGTCCGTCGCGGCGGCATCCTCATCGCCGACGTGCGGCCGGGCCTGGCGGACAAGCACGGCAAGGTCGGTAACAGCAAGGCCATGGAGAAGCTCTTCGGCGTCACCTATGACAGGACCCTCGGCAGGAAGAACGTCACCGCCGAGCTCAGCGGCACGTACAAGGGCGTGCCGTTCAAAGCCGACGCCGGCAAGTTCCCCGTGGACCCCGCCCTTCGCCTGAACGGGGCTGAGGCCGTGCTCGAGGCCGACGGCGTCCCGCTGCTGACCTATAACGACGTCGGCAAGGGAACGGCGATTTGCATAAACAGCCCGTTCAACTGGTACAGGGGCTATCCGACGCCCGACTCGCTCTACTTCTACCTCGGGCGCGGGGAGCATAACATCCGTATGGGCAACGTGCTGAACGCGATCTTCGAGGCCCACGGGATCGAAAGGACCGCCAACGTCGAAGCCGTGAAGGGCGAGTGGCCCTGGGGCCTGGAGATTCGCTACAGCACCGACGGCGAGGCGCAGTATGTGGGCCTGACCAAGCGCCGTAGCGCAAAGGTCGAGGCCGACAGGAAACTGTTGGTGACCGTGCCCAAGAAGGGCCACCTCTACGACATGGTGAGCGGCAAGCACTACGGCCGCGAGGATTCGTGGAAGGTGACCATGCCGGCCTCCGACGTGCAGCTCTACGGCATCCTGCCCTACAAGGTCAAGGGGCTGAAGGTCGCCCTGAAGAGCAAGGCCGTAAGTGCCGGCTCGATGCTCGAGGGCAGCGTGGAAGTCAAGACCGGCCGCGGCCGCCCCGTGCGGCACGTGATCAACCTTCAGGTGACCCGTCCGGACGGCGAGACCATCCGGTATCTTGCCAAGAACCTGGAGACTGACTCCGGCATCGCATCGTTCTCGCTCCCGCTGGCACTGAACGAGCCGAAGGGCACCTATAAGCTCACCTTCACGGACGCAGTGAGCCAGAAGAAGGCACGCGTCAAGGTGAACGTCCGGTAGGCGTTGCTTCCTGCATCGGGACGGTGGAGCAAGAGGGCCGCGCGCGGCCCTCTTGCTCAAAGGCGGCCAGCACCGCCGAGGAGCACGTGCGCCGGCGCGCAAAGCCACAACGAGGAGCGGTAGCATGTCACATCAGGCCAAGTCGCCGGATCAATACAGGGTGATCTTCCACCAGGACGCGATCGATCCCCTGATGAGCGCCCACGTGCCAAAGATGACGCCGGACGCGCTGCTGGACTATTCAGTCCGCCAGTTCGCACACCTGCCGATCGACTGCTACGCCTCCGATGCCAATCACGCCAGCGGCTGCGATTATCGCACCAAGGTCGCGGACGTGAATCTGAACGTCCCCCGCCAATACCGGGGCCAGCAGGACGTGCGCCTCATCGACGCCCTCCAGGCGCTGTTTGATGCGGGGACGGACCCGCTGGAGGTCATGTGCGAGGGAACCCACGCGGCGGGCAAAGACTTCATGATCCGCCTGCGGATGAACGACCTGCACGATGTCGTAGGCATCCTGCAGAATCTCGAGAAGCGGAGCCATCGTCCCGCCGACACGTTCGGCGAGCCCATCTACTACACGAGCAAATGGAAGAAGGAGCACCCCGAGCTCCTGATCGGCGACCCGAATGATGATACGCCTCCGGTAACTTACTCGTACTTCCAGCGCTCGGCGATGAACTACGCGCTGGGGCCGGTGCGTCAGCTCATCTTCGGCATGGCCCGGGAGCTTGTCACCGGTTACGACCTGGATTTCCTGGAGCTGGACTTCATCCGCTTTGCGTTCTTCTTCCACCGGGCCGAAGCCTACGCGCAACGGCACGTGATGACGGAGCTGGTGCGGCGGATCCGCGGCCTGTGCGAAGAGGAAGGGAAGCGTCGCGGCCGGCCGGTGCGCCTGTCGGCCCGCGTGCCGGACACGCTTGAGCTCGGCCTGCGTTGTGGTCTCGACACGGCCATCTGGCTCTCGGATGGCCTGCTCGACATGGTGACCATCGGGGGCGGCTACACGAACTTCGGGACGCCGTGGCAGGAAATCGCCGGGGTCGCCCGCGATGCTGGCGTACCTGCGATGGCCTGTCTGAACGCCGCCACGAAGGCGAGCAGGAACGACATCCGACAGATCCGAGCGGCGGCCCACCGCGCCTACGCGGCGGGCGTGACCGGCATCAAGATCTGGAACTGCTTCTATCACCTGCCCTACCACCATCCCAAGGAAGGCAAGCCCTCGCGGCTGGAGTTCACCCGGGAGCTTGCCGACCCGGACTGCCTGGGCAAGCGAGAGCTGACCTACGGCGCCGACATGGCCATGGATCCCGACAAGATTACGGGCGGCAGGTCCCACTTCCATCACGCCTGGCCCGGCCAGTTGCCTATGACCATCGGCCTGGCCGGCGACGGGATCGGCCAGCGCGTGACGTTCGACATCCCGCAGGAAGCGGCCGGCCGAGAGCCGGGCGACGAGGCGACGCTGCTGCTGGAACTCGGCAACTTCTGGGTCCACGACGACAAGCTGGAGCTGTACTGGAACGGCCGGCCGATGGAGGGGGTGGACTACGAGCTGCGACGCCTCTTCGGCACGGAGCGGTACTGGGTCACTCAAAGCTTGCCTTGCGGCTCGATTCGCAAGGGCCTGAACAGCGTCGAGCTGCGACTGGTCTATCGCGACCCGCGGCTGGACCCGTTCGTCGCCCTGTGGCGGGCCGAATTGAGCGTGCCCGAGCGAAGCGCGTGAGGCACGAGGAGGAAGCGCTTGAAAGTGACGGTTGCCGCCGCATGTGTGCCGGACGTCAAGGGCGACCGAGACAAGAATCTGGCCGCGGCGCTGTCCATTACGAGGCAACTGGCCGAAGCTGGCGCCCAGATCGTTGTTACGCCGGAATCGTGCCTGCAGGGTTATCCGGCCGCAGAGGAGGGATTCAGCCCGGCTCAGCTACGCGATATGGCCGAGCCTTACGGCGGCGAGCGCGCGCAGGAATTCCGCGACGCCGCCAAAGATGCCGGCATCTACCTCGTCGCCTGCTATGACCGGCGCGAGGGGGAACGGGTCTACAACACGGCCGAGCTGATCGGCCCGGACGGCAAGACGATCGGCCTATACGACAAGACTCACGCGCGAGTGCATCCGGACACCAGGGTCTACACTCCCGGCGACGTCCTCCCTGTTTTCGAGACGGAGTTTGGCAAGGTAGGAGTGCTGATCTGCCTCGATCGGACGTGCCCCGAGAACTGGCGCGTGATGATGCTTCAAGGCGCGACGATCGTGCTCATCCCCGCCAACGGCGGCTACAGTGAGGCCAATACCCGCCGCCTCGAGACGATGGCGATGGACAACGCCGTGTGCTGCGTCTTCGCACACCCGAAACGAGGGCTCGTCATCGGGCTCGACGGGCAGCTAGTCGATCACGACAAAGACTCAGCCCGGCCCTATGCGCTCGCCGAACTGGACCTGAGCGATGTTGAGGCGAGGCAGGCGTTGAAGCGAACGAAGCGACGGCCGGAGCTCTACGGCCTTATCACGCGGCCGGAAAGGGAGGGTTTGCAGCAACCATGACAGCGGGCTTTTCGATCTTCGCCGACGGGATTCCGTTCCCGGAAGGGCCGGTCTTCGACTCGCAGGGGAACCTGTTCGTCTGCGCGCGCCGTGACGGCTACATCGTGAAGGTGACGCCCGATGGCAGCGTTCATAAGTTCATCGAGACGGGTGGCAAGCCGAACGGCCTTGCCATCGACGCCGAGGACGTCCTCTACGTCGCCGATGCCACCCGGCGGGAAATCCTGATGGTCGACCGGGACGCCCATCTCGAGGTGCTGATCCCGACGGCATGTGGACCCCATGAACTCAAGGGCCCCAACGACCTGTGCTTCGGCCCGAGCGGAGCCATGTACTTCACCGACCCCGGCCTGTCGCTTTCGCCGGAGGGAGTCGCCTACCGCTACAATCTGTCCACCTCGGAGTTAACGCTCCTGGCAACCGGGATGTCCTTCCCCAACGGGCTCGCCATCAGCTCCGATGAGAAGACGCTCCTTGTGGCCGAAACGATGACCTTCCGCTTGCTGAAGATCGATCTTTCCGGCCCGGCGACCTCGAACCCGGAGGTCGTGGCGGAATTCGGCGATGGCGCGAACCCAGACGGGATGGCCTGGCTCGATGGCGACCGGCTGGCAGTCGCCCTGCACAGGGCCGCGGCAATCGAGATCGTCAGCGCCTCGGATTGGTCGCAGCAGCGCGTCCCACTTTTCGAGGGCGCCATGCCG
>CAZXDF010000050.1:0-3203 GCA_964639345.1 uncultured candidatus Brocadiaceae bacterium
GCCTCCAGCGCGCTCAGCACGGTGCTCTCGATCCCCTGGCAGGAATCGGTCACGTCTCGGCGCAGCGTCTCGCGCAGCTCCCCGGAGGCGGTCCGGAACTCGCTCTCCACCCCTGCCATCGTCTTGACGAGAGCGTCGACCCGCCGGCCGAAGGCGGCGGCCGTCGCGGCATCCTCCTGCACAGCGACCTGGAGCTGCTCAAGCTCCCGGCGCAACCCGTGCAGCCCCCCTTCCAGGCCCGCCGTCTGCCCGGCCAGGGACTCCTCCAGGGCCGCTATGCGGGTGTCCGTCTCGCTCTTCAGGCCGGACAGGTGCGCCTCCAGGCCCTTCATGCCGCCCCCGAGAGAGTGGATTCTGGCCATGAAGCGTTTCACCGGCACCATGAAGATCGCGCAGTAGAGCGCGATGATCAGCGAACCGAAGCACAGCGCGATCAGAAGCAGCGCCTGGACGGTTGAGAACGTGACTGCCGCAAGGTGAACATTCATCTAAATGCCTCCGCTATCGTTTGATATCTCCGTCGCTTCAGTCCCTGTCGCGGAATGCCCGGCGGACCCTCGTCAGCCGCCGCACGCCCACCACCACCATGGCTGCCAGCGCGGGCGCCATCCCAAGCTGGCCCCACCACCTGTCGCGGTAAAAGATGCCCAGCACGAACAGACACGCGATCGACGCCAGGATAAGCCCATCTTCAATGTAAACCGCCGCCGGTCGAGGGCACCGGTCGTGCTCGGACTCACTCACGGGAATACTCTCCCTTGATACTACAGTAACCGTACGCCGGGGCCCAGCGCAGACCGGGTGCCGCCGGCATGGGGCACGGTGCCGGATATTGTAGCCTCCGCGTCCCTGGCGTCAACATATTGTGCACATTGGACGCCCCACTTGCAAGGCTAAATTCTGAGCCTCGCGCGGAAAATGCCCGGTCCCGGCCCGCGCAACCGTCCAAAATGCCCCTCCGCATTGTCGCGGCCCCTGGCTTTTGGTAGGATGGGCGCTCCTGTTTCCTCTGCCATAGGGAGCGTCTCCTGTGCCGATGCTGCTGGCCATTACCCCGCACGAATGGGCCGTGACGCTCGTGGCCTTCGTGTTCGGGTGCGCGGTGGGCAGCTTCCTGAACGTCTGCATCTGGCGGATGCCGAGCGGCCTGAGCGTCATACGCCCCAACCGCTCCTTCTGCCCCCGATGCCGGACGTCCATCGCCTGGTTCGACAACGTCCCGCTCCTGAGCTTCCTGGCCCTCGGCGGGCGCTGCCGGCACTGCGGGGGCCTCATCTCCTGGCGATACTTCTTAGTAGAGGGCATCACGGGCCTCCTGCTGGCCGGTCTCTACGTGGCACAGGGGGCGCTGGCCCGCGCCGGAAGCGGGCCGCTGATCATCATGGGCCTGCTCGTCACGCTGCTAATCGTTGCTAGCGCCATCGACATGGACTTTCTCATCATTCCCGACGAGATATCCCTGTTCGGGATTCTGGGCGGGCTGGCGGCGGGTGCGTTGCTGCCGGGGCTGCACGTGGGAGCCGCCTCCCATCACACATTCGCCGCCGTGACGGGCACACCGGCGTTCCACGGGCTTATGGCCTCCGCCGTGGGCGCGGTGGTTGGGGGGGGCCTGGTGCTGGTGGCGGCCCTGGTAGGGACGGCCGTATTCCGCCGGGAGGCCATGGGTCTGGGGGACGTAAAGCTCATGGCAATGGTAGGGGCGTTTATGGGATGGAAAGTGCCGGTGGCGGCGTTTTTCGTGGCCCCGTTCTTCGGCCTGCCGTACGGCCTGCCGCTTCTGATTTTCAAGAAGGACCACGTCATGCCCTACGGTCCCTTCTTGAGCATGGGAACCGTCATGGTCATCCTCTTCCGCGGTTTCTTCTGCGACTACATCGCCAACATAGAGGAACTCGTCAGCTACTTCATCTGACGGCGCCGACAAGCGGGGGACAGTGATCGCCGTCGACCGGGGCAAGGTGCGGTTTATCTATCGCACCCCATATATGGCCACCCCCCAAAGCCTCACTCTCAGCCTATCTTGATTCCAATATTCAGACATTCCGGTATCTTGTTGTCAAGAAATGGATACTTGATCAGAGTTACGCCATCCCCTTTGCACACTACGACACCCTCAAGCTCTATATCTACATCTAGGCTTAATCCCGGCAAGGACCACGCATCTCGTCGAATCAGAGCCGAGTCTATTCCAGGTGCGCACACCTCAAACACGATTTCGGCAGGCCAACAGTTCTCTTCGTCAGCGCGGCACGCAATAGAGAGACGTCCCGTGCTCGCCGTCGCGTCGACCGCCCTAGGACTCACGAACCGAATCCAGCCTATAGCCCCATCCGGAGTCTTCCAGTTTGGAACTGTATCACAGGCCATACGACGAACGTTTTCCGGTCGTGTGCATGGATGAGCAACCGGTGCAGTTGCTCAAGGAGACGCGGGTACCTTTGCCGTCGCGGCCCGGCCGGCCCAGGCGTTACGACCACCATTACGAACGCGCCGGCACGGCGAGCGTTTTTCTGTTCAGCGAACCGCTCGGGAATTGGCGCCGGGCCAGTGTGCGTGAGCGGCGCACTGCTGTGGACTGGGCCCGCGAGATGCAGATTCTGCTGGAGACAGATTACGCAGAGGCACGGAAGGTCATTCTGGTGTGCGACAACCTCAACACCCATAAGATCGGCTCTTTCTACGAAGCGTTTCCACCTGCCGTGGCGCGGCGGCTGGTAGAACGGATCGAGATTCACCACACGCCCAAGCACGGCAGTTGGCTGAACGTGGCCGAATGCGAGTTGAGTGTTCTGTCGCGTCATTGCCTGAAAAACCGAACCGGAGCTATCGAAGGGCTGCGGCACAAAGTGTCACCCTGGCAACGCGAACGCAACGCACGTCAATGCGGTGTAGACTGGCGCTTCACCACTGATGATGCCAGAATCAGACTCAAGCGCCTCTACCCGCAATACCAAGCGGCATAGAGCACTAGGCTCTGTCTGAGAAGTCCGTCGTCGGCCCGAGAGCGAGCGAGACCAAGCGGTTCGCGGAGCCCGCAGCAGGCATATCCTTAGATATGCCGATACAGGGCGACAATGAAACGCGCCGGTCGCAGCCGGTCGAAGCACGATCGGGTTTCTCGGACAGAGCCTAAACGGGTATGCCGTGCAGGATGCCGTGAAACGCGAGCTTGCCCTCGACCAGGCCCTGTATGTTGAAGC
>CAZXDF010000051.1:0-4180 GCA_964639345.1 uncultured candidatus Brocadiaceae bacterium
GGTTTCGGACTGTCCCGCACCTACCTGGCCAGGAACATCGAGGACAGCCTGAAGCGTCTCGGCACGGATTACATCGACCTGTACCAGTGCCACTGCATCGACCCGTACACGCCGATCGAGGAGACGATGCGCGTGCTTGACGATTTCGTCCGCGCGGGCAAGATCCGTTACGTCGGCGTGAGCAACTGGGACGGCTGGCAGGTGGCCCGCGCTGTCGACCACGCCATCACGAAGGGCTTGACGCGCGTCCTTTCGGACCAGGTCTGGTACAACCTCGCGGACCGCGTCGCCGAGTTTTCGATCATTCCGGCCTGTCGTGATCGGAAGGTATCCATCATCGCCTGGGGGGCCCTGGCGACGGGGTTCCTCAGCGGCAAGTACGGGCGAGGCGACTCGCAGCCGCCGCGGCGGTTCGATGTCATCAAGGACACCGAGATGTGTTCGTGGAAGAGCCTCACTGTCGAACGCAACTTCAGGACGCTCGACGAACTGCGCCGCATCGCGGGCGAGATCGGTCAGTCGGTGCCGAGCATCGCCCTGCGCTGGCTGCTGCAGGCCGGCACCTGCGATGTTGTGCTGGTGGGCGCGTCGAGGTTGAGCCAGATGGAGGCCAACCTGAAGAGCATGTCGTTCGAGCTGAGCGAGGAGCAGGTCGAGTCACTGCGACATGTCAGCGAGCTGCCTCATCCCTACCCGCATTCATTCTGGGAGCAGTTCTGCTATCATGACAGTCCGTTCTTCGGCGGCGCGCGCTGAGGGAGTGGGAGTGCGGACGTCTGGCCAAGGGAAGAGGATCGCATCATGAATAGTGTCGAGAGGATCCGAGAGATGAGCACGCCGGCGCGGGGATCATCCTGATCCGAAACTCATCATGGAAGGGGCACGCGCAGCCATGGAAAAGGTAAGGGCGATCTACCTGCACTGGCCGGAGGCAGACCTTATCTGGCGGGACATTCTTTTCGAGGCGATCGGCGAGAAACATGTTCTCACGGAGTACGATCCGCTCGAGCCGCTCGGACCCCAGTTCGCCGACGTCGAGGTGCTGCTGGACCACGGCGGCCGCATCGCCACCAGGGAGATCATCGACGCGAGTCCCTGCCTGAAGCTCTGGCAGATGATCACTGTCGGGTACGACATCGTGGACCTCGGCATTGCGGACGGCCGGGACATAGCCGTGTGCCACTGCCCCGGCACGACCACCTCGCCGGGACTGGCCGAGAGCGCCATCATGTTCATGCTCATGCTCGTAAAGCGCTACCGCCACGCCCAGGCCTACGTAGCCGATGGCAGCGTCAGCCACATGCTCACCGAGGAGCTGGAGGGCAAGACGCTCGCCATCATCGGCTTCGGGGCGAGCGGGCGCAGGCTGGCGCCCCTGGCGAGGGCGTTCGGCATGAGGCTGATCATCATCGAGCCGCGCGATATCGAGCAGGCGGTCCTGGACGAGCTGCGCCCCGAGTTCGTCGGCACGCCGGAAGACCTGGACAGGGCCGTGGCCGAGGCGGACTTCGTCTCCCTGCATCTGCCGCTGCTTCCGGATACACGGGGCCTCATTGACGCGCGCCGGATAGGACTGATGAAGCCGACCGCCTGTCTGATCAACGTCGCCCGCGCGGGGCTGGTGGACGAGGACGCGCTGAACGCGGCCCTTCTGGCGGGCCGGATCGCGGGCGTCGGTTCCGACGTCTTTGCGGACAACCGCCCCGGCAGGGAGATCCCGGCATTTGGCCACGAGGGCCTGATGGCCCTGCCTCACGTGGCCGGCACATCCCTCGGAACGATCCGCCGCCGCTCCGCAGTGTGCCTGGAGAATCTCGACCGCATCGCCCAGGGCCT
This sequence comes from uncultured candidatus Brocadiaceae bacterium, assembly GCA_964639345.1. Lineage (GTDB taxonomy): Bacteria > Planctomycetota > Brocadiia > SM23-32 > SM23-32 > CAZHPE01. The sequence continues at coordinate 1,837 of CAZXDF010000051.1, forward strand.
CGAACCCCAATACCGCGTGCGCTGACGACGGGCGATAGCCGGCCGTTGCTTTCCAACGCACGGTTCAGCAGCTCGCCTGTCTCTACAAGAGGCGCGCGGGCTCAGAGTGGTGGGCTTCCAGGCGTGGGCCGTCGGCCTCTTGCATGTCTGGGCCTACGCAGCGCGAATGTCTGACCAATGTCGCTCCGATTGAGCGGTGGATTCTGCTTGCCATCCGCGCAGCGTCGCCCTATTCCAGCCAGGACGCGGCAAAATCCCGCTCGAACCTGACGACATCAAACAAGGTGGCTATCAGCTCATTGTCTTCGCCGGCCCGATGAGGGCTCACAAACTCCCAGACGATGGTCTTATCCGGAGTCACCTCCACGTAGCGGGCACCAGTGCTCTGTCAAGTCGGGAATGACGGGTCGAGGAGTTCCGCTCCCTCGGGGTAGCGGAGGCGTCTCGCCTCCGTCGCCGCCGAGGACGGCGGCGCTACCCATGGGGGTGTGGCAGTTGCACCTGTCAAAGCAAGGTTGACGGAGCGTCTGTCGCACATCTTCCGCCCGCCCTTGCTGAGGCCTGGCGCGCGATCGCCCGCCGGCAGGTCGGGGGAATGGTCCTGTGCGGACCGCCGTCGCCCCGGTATAATACGGGTCGGGCGAGGCGCATTGCAAAGAGAGGGAGGGCTGCTGCGATGCTGTCGGCAGAGGAAGCCAATCGCCGTTACTTCCGCGAGGCTTACCGCACGGGAGAGCACGGATGGCCCGCGGAGGAGCCCACCGCCGAGGTGGTGAGCTTCCTCGAACGGGTGAGCAGGATTGTGCCCGGCGGCGAGATGCTGGACGTGGGCTGCGGAGAGGGGCGGCATTCGTTCGCTGCGGCCGGGCTCGGACTCAAGGTGACCGGAGTCGACTTCGAGCCTCTCGCCCTGCGCCGTGCACGACGGCTTGCGGGGGACCGGCACGTGCACGGCGTGACCTTCCGCAAGGCGGACGTGTTCCACCTGCCCTTCCCCGCCTCACGCTTTGACGCGGTGGTCGATTGCGGGTGCCTGCATCATCAGAGAAAGCGCGATTGGCCGCGCTACAGGGCGAGCATCCTCAGGGTCCTCAGGCCCCGGGGGTTCTTCGTGCTCACGGTTTTCAGCCCGGAGTTCCGGTTCTTTCGCGGCTCGCCAAGGCCCTGGCGATTCGCGGAAGGCGGCTACAGGCGCTGCTTTACGCCCGGTGACATCCGGGCCCTGTTCGGCGGGGACTTCGAGGTCCTCGAGATGATCCGGGACGAGTTCGAGGAGCACGGCTTCTGGCATGTGCTCATGAGACGCCTGGCGGACGGCGAGGGCTCGCAAACAGAAGCCTGAGTTATTGGGAACCCTTTTCTCGCGGAGCGGCCGGGATGGATGGCCGTCGGCCCCGTGAGGTGTTGACCCGGACGGTTAGGCCGCGTAGAATCTGCGTCAATCCTACTGCAGGTGAAACGGTACCTGTTGGACGAGAACAAAAGTCATGCACATTCTGATCAAAGCAGTCCTCAGCGTCATCATCATTCTTGCCGCCACGGCAATCGGGAAAAAGCTGCCATCCGCTGCCGGTCTGATCGCCGTCATGCCGCTTACGGGCGCCCTCGTGCTCGTGTGGATGTATCTCGAAAGCAAAGGCGATCCGGACATCATGCAAGATTTCGCCAAAGGCGCCCTCTGGGGGATTCTGCCCAGCATTCTCTTCTTCGTCGTTGCGTTCCTCTGCTTCAGGAAGCATCTTTCTCTGCCCATAGTCCTTATGTCAAGCTTCGGGGTTTGGCTGGCCGCAGGGCTTGTCCATCAATGGATTCTGAAATGACAGGACGGATGGCCGGCGGCCCCGGGCCGGGGTACACTATATTACGGAGATTGAGTGAATGTCCCTTGCTCCTGTGAAAGGAGCATGCCATGAAGTTCAGATACTACATCCTGGCGGCCCTCGTGGCGGTCGCGCTGAGCGGTCTGGCGGCACGTCCTGCGATGGCGCATGAGCGCGCCAGAAGGGGACCGCGGATCGTGATCGTCGTGCGCCATGGGTACGGGCGCCAATACTACGGCCATCCGTACGGTTTCCGTCGGTACCCCTACTATGCACGCTATGGCTATTACGGGCGCCATTACTACCGCAGACCTTACGGCTACCACAGGTCATACCGGCGGTACCGGCGCCACAATAGGCATGGTCACCGCCGTCACCACTAGCAGCCCGTGGTGAAAGTAGTCGGCCCATGGTCCTTTTACGATACGGCGAGTCGGCTGGCCGGGAACCGGATGGCGCCACGTTCTGGCTGAATTGCGCCCATGCATCGGCTCTGGGCTCGCAAGGGTCCGGGCACTGCCAAA
>CAZXDF010000052.1:0-9709 GCA_964639345.1 uncultured candidatus Brocadiaceae bacterium
TCCCAGTATCCGGCCACGCGATCCTTCTCGTCTCCCAGCCACAAGTGGGAAGAGCCGGTGCCGCTTCGAACCTCGAAGGACGCAAGGCTGCCGCCAGTCACATCAAGAGTGGCATCTGGCGTGTTGCCGCTTACGCCAAGGGAAGCCAGCCCGTCCCTGGGGTGGACACCGCCGGGAAGATCGCCCGTGCCCCATGGCAGTGCGAATACCTCGTCGATCCCAACGTGAGGAGCCACATGTCCAACCGGCATTGCCCAGATTGCGTCTGCAATTCCGTCGGCGCCGCTTTATCCGCCTGGCCCTCACAAAGACGGCGGTACGCCAATCCTCACCGTCCCCAGGTTACTATCTGCAATGCCGTCGTAGGCCTTGTAGGTAAAGCTGTCTTCACCGACGAAACCATCGTCCGGGATGTACTCAAATGACCCATCCGGATTGAACGTCAGAGTGCCGTTGGGCGGGACACTGACCAGCACCGCTGTCAGAGTGTCGCCGTTGGCGTCGAGGTCGTTACCCAGCACTCCAGGCGCCGACACGTTCAATATCGTCTCCACGGGGCCGTAGAAATCGTCCACTGCCACCGGCGCATTGAGGACCAGGCCTTCCCTGATCTCCGCGTCGTAATCGTACTGGGTCGCATCTACGGATGGATCACGCAGGGTGTGCTGGAGCATGTAGATATCGGTGTCAATCCTGTCGTATGCGCCCGCGGTAAGTTGCGGGTTGGGGACCCTGGACTCGCCCAGGTTGTTCGTCCATTTCCTAGCCCACTGGACGTGGCTGTCTGTGAACAGGATCTCCGACCCTCCACCGCCGTGATTGAGGATGTTCCTGTCCGCCATCACCGCCCTGGCCGGATCGGCCGTGGTGGGGATGAAAAGGTCCACGCTGTAGCCGCTTCCCTGAATGCTCCCGACGAAGGGTTCCGTCGGGTAACCGGGACAACTGAACTGAAGCAGATTGTCGGAGTGCATCGGATAGAGCGCACCCAGAGCCTCCGGCACGGAGCCCTGGCCCTCCAGCGCGCCCGGCCAGTGGCCGTTCCAGTCGCTGGTGTACATCGCGTACTGGAGGCCAAAGTTGTGCAGGTTGCCTGCACAGGCAGCCTTCCTTGCCTCCAGGCGAGCCTTTGCCAGCGCAGGCATCAGCATCGCCGCCAGAATCGCTATGATCGCTATGACGACCAAGAGTTCAATCAGTGTAAATGCTTTCTTCATACTCTCCACCTTTCCTCCCAAAATCGTTGCCGAGAAACAACGTCCTCCTACCACCATGCTTCTATACTCGCCGGCCTCCGTGATTCTTCAAGTGTGCCTGGGAAAAGGGGGAAACTTGCGGGGGAGCGGGCAATGGGCCTGGACCATCGCTTGCCCATTAAACTACCACCGCTGTAGAAAATCACTCCGATGCAATGACAACCCACAACTGTTCTACCACATGCCACAAGCAACATCAAGGCTTTTTTTCCATAACGTTCGCCGGGCGCCCGCGCCCCGAGGGCGGCAGACCCCCGCGGGCGGGAAACGTCTTGCAGGGCGATTCGGCGTCTTGACGCCATATGCGCGCGGCAGTACAATCCCGCATGTGTGCGACAGCACAATCCCGCCCCCGAACCCATTCCAAAGACAGGGGACGATTCCATGCACATCATGGCCGACTGCGCGGCGACGCTGGGTAGCCGCTTCAACCTGATCTTCGACCCCCGCGCCGGCTGCATGTGGCACAACTCATGCGGCGAGTTCCGCGAGCAGGCGCTCCGGCTGCGGGCGGGGGTCCGCCTACCGGACGGGCAGACGCTGCTGCTGCCCTTCGCCGGTGGCCAGGGTGGGTTCCCCTATCTTGAGCAATTATCTACCCTTACGACAATTGAGTACCGGGGAGTCCACCCCTCGCTGGGGATCGATTTCCGCATGAAGATACTGGCCCCCTTCTACCCCCAGGGCCCCAAGCTCTCGACGGCCCCGTTCTACTACGTCGACCTTAGCGTGGCCCCGGTCGAGACATGGCGCCGGAGCACGTGCGAGAGGCCCGCCCGGAGCGGCGAAATCATCTTCGCCATCGAGGGAGAAGGGCTGGAGTTCGGCCCCGCCAAGAGCGGCTTCACCTACGCCTTCCCGTCTACCAGCCGGCCCGGCGGTGCTGGGTCCACCGGCGATTCTGAGCCGACCGCCAAGACGGTGACCGTGCAGAGCACCGTCAGGTGCCCCGAGGCCGAGCCGGAGGGTGAGGGCACGCTACGCCGCGCCTTTGACCTCTCGAAGGACGAGCCGGCGGCCATGCGCCTCGTGTGGTCGAGCTGGCAGGATGAGGCCGTCCTGGAGATCAAGGGCGAGCCCGCGCCGTTCAAGTACCACCAGTTCTTTCAGAGCGAAGGCCGGATGCTGGCCTGGGCGCAGAAGCAGCGGGAGAGCATCCAGGAGCGGTGCGCATTCCTGGACGGGCTGTTCGAGAGTTGGTCCCTCGGGCGCGCGACGACATCCCTCAGCGCCCTGGCGCTCCACAGCCTGCTGGCGTGCACGTGGTGGGTGCGGCGCAAGGACGGGCGGGACTGGTTCAGCGTGTGGGAGGGCTCGCGCTACTTCCACTCCACGGTTGACGAGGAGTATAACACCGCGCTGCTCTACTTCGCCCTCTGGCCGGGGCTCCTGGAGATGCTGCTGGAGGAGTGGGCGGAGTTCGAGGTAGACGGCCAGAAGCAGCTCGGCCCGCAGGCGAAGGGGTCTTCGTTCCTGTGCCACGACATGGGCAGCATGCACGCGGCCGGCACGCAGGCATACCCCCACCACATGGAGGTCGAGGAGAACGCCAACTACCTGCTTCTGCTGGCGGCCAGCACCTTCTTTTCGGGCGACGCCGACCAGGCCCGGCGCAGCCTGGCGCTGTGCCGCCGGCTGGCGGAGTTCATCGTGCGCGCCGACACCGACGGCAACGGCTTCCCGGACCTGGGAACGGCCAACACCATCGACGACGCCGGCCCGGCCATCCAGTTCTGCAAGGAGCAGGTCTACCTGGCCGTCAAGGCGCAAGCGGCCCTGTGGGCGCTGGCCGAGCTGGAGGACCTGCTGTGCGACGAGGAGAAGGAGAAGTCGAAGGGCGAGCGCTGGAAGGCCTGGGTCTCCAAGGGGGTCAAGACGCTGGGCGAGAAGGCGTGGCTGGGCGACCACTTCGCTGTTACGCTGACCCGCAGCACCGAGGGCCTGGAGGATCCCCAGGCCAGCGGGCCCCAGGCCAGCGGCCCGCTGCCGGCGGGCGAGCTGGAAGGATGGGATGACTACTCTATCTACGCCGGCAACGGGCTCCTCTACCTGTTTCTGGCCGACATCAAGATGCCGCGCTGGAACCTGTCCCGCTTCGCCCAGGACGTTGAGACCGCGGAGCTGGCCACCCGTACGCCCTACGGCAGCACGCATACGGCCCGTGGCGACGAGGCCGTCCGGTTCTCCCAGAACCTGTGGCGCGACTTCGTTGCCGCCTACCTCGGCGTCGACATCCTGTGCGGGGCGGAGGCCTACTGGGATTACCAGGTCCTGACGGGCGACAACCTGGACTCAGCGCTCTACTGCGACGCCACGCCCCAGAGCAACCTGAGCTTCCACCCGCGCGGCGCGACCGTCTTCGGCGCGGCCATGAGCGCTGCCGGCCTTCGGCTCGACCGGGTGAGCGGCGAGCTCTCGCTCACGCCCGTGCGCAAGAGCCTGCGCGTGCCGCTGCTGCCCCTGGCGGACTGGAAGATGATGCGCTGCCCCTGGCTGACGGTGCGCACGCGGGAGGGCGTGACGACGGCAAGCATCTCCGACAGGGAACTCCTGGGGAAGCTGGTGGTGCGGATCGACGGCGCGGAACTTGAGCAGGCCTGAGCGCGAGCGCGCACCCGACGGCGCTGCAAGCGCTCTTGGTGGCACAGGCACAACGACCTTCAGGGCAGCTTCTGGCAGAAAACGTGGGCGTAGACCTTCGCGTCGCCGACCATGTTGGGTATGAGGCAGCTCTCGTTGGCCTGATGCGCCGTGCTCTCGGTGCGTGACCAGACGACGACGGGATAGCCCGCCCGCCGAAACTCGGCCGCGACCGTGCCGCCACCGACCCCCATGGGCCGCCCCTGCACGCCGTAGACTTCCGCCACGGCCCGCTGAATCACCCCCACGGCAGGGGCGTCGGCCGGCGTGGGCGGCGCGGCGTCGACGCGGTTCAGGATCTCCAGATCGCTCTCGGTGCCCAGCTCTGCATCTACGCGCCCCATCTGCGAGCGCACGTAGCGAAGCACCTCGTCCAGGTCGAAGTGCGGCAGCACCCGGCAGTCGAAGCAGAAGACATCCTCGCCCGGGATCGTGTTGACATTGGGGACGTTCTTCTCGTGCATGGTGGGCTCGAACGTGGAGTGCGGCGGCTCGTACAGGTCGTCCTGAGCGCTGAACCGCTCGGGCAGCCCGGCGTCCAGCGCGCACGCGAGCCGGGCCGCGGCCCGAAACGCATTGCAGCCCCTGTGCGGCATCGAGCCATGGCTCTGCTTGCCCTTTATGCGGAACTTGAGCCACAGAAGTGACTTCTCCGACACCTCGATAAGCGACCCGTCCTCATTGCCCCCGTCCGGCACGAGGATTATGTCCTGCTTGTCGAACAGCTCCGGGTGTTCCCGCAGGACGTGGTTCAGACCGTACGCACTGCCGGTCTCCTCGGCGGAAACGAAAAGCAGCCCAACGGGGCAAGCGGGCCGCACGCCGCATTCGATCAGGGCACGCACGGCAAAGACGCTCGCGACCAGTTCCTGCTGATTGTCCTCCACACCGCGGCCGATCAACCGATCCCCCACGCGCCTGACCGCAAACGGGTCCGAGTCCCACCCCGCCCATAAGCCGTCCGGCATCCTGTCCCCCGGCGGCACAACGTCCATGTGCGTCATGAGCCATATGCTCGGGGCGGCAGGCGCACTGTGCTCCCTTCCCCCCGGCACGATCACGGCCCAGTTCGGGCGGCTGCCCTCCACGACGCGCTCGTCGGGCGTATCGAAGTGCTCAGGCCCCGGGAATCCGTGCTCACCCAGGTACGCCTCCAGCAGATGCGACTTCCCCCACTCCCCCTCGCCCCCATGCTCCGGCCCCAGGGCCGGCGCCGCCGACAGGGCAACCTGGAGTTCCACCATCTCCTCGACGTGCTCGTCGATCCAGGCGCTGAGTTGCGCAAAACCCATCCAGGTCTCCCCAATCCGATAGATGCGCGGAAAGGCGGCCTCGCCCGGCTGCGCCTGGTGTCGGCGCTGAAAACGCCGCAGGCAAAAAAACGGGGCGGTCGCGTTGCCGCAACCGCCCCATCTCTTTCCGTCCATGGCAAGCGATCAGGTTGACTCGATCTCAGCGTCGTGCTCGTACAACGTCGTGTCCGCGAGAGGATCACGCGCGCCGTGTTGCAGCATGTAGATGTCCGTGTCAGTCATGTCAGACGGACCCACGGCAAGCTGCGGGTTGGGGACGATAGCATCGCCCAAGCTGTTTGTCGTCTTCCTGCACCACTGGACGTGGCTGTCTGCGAACAGCGCCTCCGCCCCTCCACCACCGTGATTGCGCATGCTACCGTCCGCCATCACGACTCTGGCCGGGTCGGCCGTGTTCGGAATGTAAAGGTCCACGCCGTAGGCACTTCCCTCCAGGCCCGTATTGACATCCAGGAAGGGCGTCGTCGGGGAACCCGGACAACTGAACTGAAGCAGGTTGTCGGAGTACAGCGGGTAGAGGGAAGCCAAAGCCTCTTGACGAGTGACCTGACCCTCCTCAGCGCCCGGCCAGCGGCCGCTCCAGTCGTTGTGGTACATTGCGTACTGGAGACCGAAGTTGTGCAGGTTGCTTGCACAAGCAGCCTTCCTTGCCTCCAAACGTGCCTTTGCCAGCGCAGGCATCAGCATCGCTGCCAGAATAGCTATGATCGCTATGACGACCAAAAGCTCAATCAGTGTAAACGCTTTCTTCATACCGCTTTTCACCTCCTATCCCAGGTTTTGACAAAAAGACCACAATCCGCCTCAGACCCCATGTTTCTATACTCCCCGCCCTCCTTTGTCAAGGGTAAACTTTCGGCCCTGTCAGCACTCTTGCTTCGTTGCACATGCGGCAGTGCCCGGCGCAGCTTCCATCACTCACCTTCTCCCGGCACTCGCCGCGGCCAGTGCCGACACACATCGCCCTCTCCTGCCCGACAGCACATATGTGCCAGTAGCGCACCACACCTCCACGTTCCCAACTCTTGCCAAGCCTTCAGACACGGCTATTATAACACCTTGTCAACATGATACTGGCCGACTATCGATCCTGCGATTCAGGGGCGCGCCGTCGGGGTCGCCGAGCATTGCCCGCCTGCGCGGCCTCTTTCGGGCGAACACATGCGGCTGATGCGGACCTCCGATGCGCCCCCCGGGGGGCTGGCGCCACGACAGCGCCCCGGTCTCGCGCTGCGCCGGGAGGCCGGGCGCAAGCTGCCGCGCGGGGAGGGATAACGACACAAGCCCTGTCCGCACCATAAGTTATGGACTACGGCCGCGCCCGACCCTTGACCCATGAGGGGACGCTGCGGTTACAATGCCACGTTCGCCCGTGCGGACTGACAGGTGCAAGAGCAGCCCCCCGTCAAGGCAAGCCCCGCCATGCCGACCATCTTCCATCCCAAGCATCCTGCCTACACGGTGCGGCCCATATCGCCCCGTGAGCTGCCGTGGATGCTGCGCCGCAACATCTGGACCGGCGTGCTGGGCGCGGTGGCGATGGGGTTCCTGGTGGGAGGCCCGTTCTTCATCGCCTACTGCCGCAACATGGGGATGACGGACGAGATGTTCGGGTGGCTCACCATGCTCTCCACCCTCATGGTCCTTGGCTCCATCCTTGCCGGAGCGCTCGAGGAGCACTTTGGCCATCGCAAATACCCGTTCTTTATCCTCGCCACGGCCTCGCGAATCGTGCTCGCCCCGATGCTGCTGGGGCTCTTCCTGACCGTCTCGCCGTGGACCATCATAGCCATGGTGGTCGCCAGCACGGCGCTCTCGCAGCTTTCCTCGCCGCTGTGGGTGTCGTGGGTCTGGGACTACGTGCCCAGGGAGAACCTGGGGCGCTTCTGGGCCCGGCGCAACATGTGGGCCACGCTCGGCCGGATGGCGGTCGCGCTGGCCGGCGCGGCGGCGGTCAGAAGCGTTCCGGACGAGCATGAGACGCAGATCCTCTGCGGCATCTTCGCCCTCCTACTGGTGGCCGGCATCGTGGACCTCTTGTTTCACGTTCACATACCCGAGCCCCCTCGCGCCGCCGCGCCCAGCCGCAGCCTGGCCAAGATACGCGAGGCGTTCCGCAACGCGCCGCTGCGCAACCTAATGCTGGCAGTGACGTTATGGCATTTCGCCCTGATGATCAGCGGCCCGTTCTCCCTCCCCTACATGATGGGCACGCTGGGCTTTCAGAAGTCGCCGGACCGGCTGGCGCTGGCCACCGTCCTGACCGTCGTGGTGGCGGGCCTCAGTACCATGTGCTCGATGTGGGCGGCGGGGCGCCTGTGCGACAAGACCGACCCCCGCCTGGTTGCCGTAACGTGCTACTTCTTCTGGGCCGTCATCCCGCTCTTCTACTTCCTTGCCCCGCCCCTGGCACCGGTGCCGATCATGGTCGTATCGTGGACATTCACTGGGATGTTCCCCGCCGCCGCCGGCGTTGCCGTAACGCTGCTGGTGGAGCGTTTCTCGGGCGCGGACAAGACGATGCCTGCCGCCCTGATGACCATCATGCCCCTGGCGGTGGGCGCCACGCTGGGCTCGGTCCTGGGCACGCTCATCGTGCGCTACTTCGGCACCAGGGCCGCCTTCGGCGTCTCGTTCGCCGCGCGAAGCGCCGTCGCGTTTGCCATTGTCCTGCTGCTTCTCTACTTCCCCTGGAGGGAGCGGCGACGCCGCCGACCTCACCCGCAAACGCCCTGAGCGCGGCCCGACGCCCCCCTGCCGTCCTTTACCGCCCCCTCTCTCGCCCGCACAGCAGACCCAGCGCGGCCAGCGCCCCACCGATGACCATGCTCATGTGCTCCCTGCGGATCGGGCCGAGCGATGGGAGCACCAACACGTGGCCGACCATGACGATGGCGGCCGCCGGAATGATGAACAGCGCCATGCGCGGCCCGGGGAATAGGGTCGACAGAATCAGCAGCAGCCCCGCCAGTGCGGGGTTGAAGCTGTTGAAGAAGCCGGCGGCGACGCTTTCGGACAGGAGCGGGAGCTTCAGGGGGGTTCTCTGCTTCTTGCTGGTCCTGGCTATGTCCTCAACCAGCCCGGTAGCGTCCCCTCTGTCGCGGTGCTCGATCGCGCTCTTGAACCTGGCGCCAGGGAACATGCCGTTCTGTTTCATCCACACAAGACAGGCAGCTATGAGCAGGGCGCCGAGAATGAACCGGGTGCGCGCGCCGAGCAGGAGATCGAGCGCGCGCTCCGCTTCCACCCGTCGTCGCATCGCCTTGCTGCGAGTGGGCCTTGCGGGCGGCGCTTCAGCGGCCGGCCCATCGGCGGGGCGCGGCTCCGGAGCGTGGCTGGCCGCCATCATCTCGCCGGCGGCGCGGGCGGCCTCAATGACGCTCTCCTTCATCGTCGCGGCCTGGGCGAGCATCTCCCCGGCGGCCTGCCTGGCCTCCGCCACGGCCTGGGACTCGCTCACGCCCTTGGCCTCGAGCGCCCCGGCCTCGATGGCCTCCAGATGCTCCTTCTCCCTCGCTTCCCGGCGGGCCTTCAGGCGCGCGTCGACCCATTCGACGATCGGATCACGCCACGCACCGGACTTCTTGCCGATCCGGCCCGCCTCGCCCTTACCGCTCTCCTTGCGAGCCTGGAGTTTCGCCTCGTAGCCGAAGAGCGCCTCGTAGAGCGGCTCCCATCGCTCGCTGCCGCAGTGGCAGACGAACTGGCGCAACGCGTCCTCGCCCAGGCCGCGCAGACGCATGTCCCTGAGCAGTTCCCTGACCTGCCCGAGCGGCTCGCCGCGTTGCAGGCCCGCTTTACGGTCGACCAGGAAATGCAGTCCCAGCGCGAGCGCCAGCGCCGCCGCGCACAGGACCAGGAACGCCCACTGCAGGCCGAGCAGGCACAGCACCCCGGCAAACACCGCCCCCACCAGTACCCACGCCGCGCTGTCAGCCAGGCTGCCCCCAAGTGCGAGTTGGCGGAACTTGGTGAAAAGGACGGTCTTTCGGGCGAGGCCATGCACGGCGAAGTGGAAAAGGCCGGTCAGCAGGCCCAACCCGACGGCCCCGGCCGCCACCAGTGGCCAGCCGAACCGGGCCGAGAGCACGGCTGCCAGAGTGCAGAGGATAGCGAAACCAACCGTCAACCGCCTCCTCAGCCCCGCGGCGGGGGCGTCGTTATAGGCCGCCGCGCATTCTTCAAGCAGGGCCGCATGCTCCTGGCGCGGCGCGAACTGACCGGCGCTCTCGACGCCCAGGAACTGCTCCAGCGCCCCCACCACCTCGCCCATGTCCTGGTAGCGGTCCTCGGGCTTCTTGGCAACCATCCGGGTAATGATGGCCGAAAGCAGCTTCGGCACTCCTTCGGCCATCATCTCCGGCGGCACGACCCGCGCGGTGGCGTGCTTGCTCATCACCTCCTGCGCAGTCTTGCCCTCGAACGGGGGCTGGCCGGTGACCAGGACGTAGAAGGTGCAACCGAGCGAGTAAATGTCGGCCCGCGCGTCGACGTTGGCGG
>CAZXDF010000053.1:0-4134 GCA_964639345.1 uncultured candidatus Brocadiaceae bacterium
ATGTCGCCGCGCCGAATCAGGCCGTAGCCCTTCATGGCTATGCCCCAGAACTGGTTGACGATGCCCAGGCCAAGGCTCACAAGCAGCATCGCAACGGCCTTGTCGAGCGGGTCCACGAGCGCCGTGCGCTCTTTGATCCACAGCAGCGGATTGCCCTCCCCAAGGTATTCCGGCCGCCACAGGTCCGAAGCCCACGATCCGGTCAGAACGCCGAAGACGATCGTGCTGATCCCACAGTAGAAGAACACCATCGTGAAGTTGTGAAGCCCTTCGTAGCCCTCCGACTTCTTCGAAAGGTACCAGGCCACGCCGCAAAGCAGCAACCCGTAAAACACGTCCCCGAAACACATGCCGAAGAAGATCAGGAAACTGAATGAAAGGAAGGGCGTCGGGTCGAAGGAGAAATAATCCGGCCGGCCGAACATGTCGACCAGAAACCGCATCGGCTTCACCAGGCGGCTATTGGTGATGTTCACCGGCACGTTATCGTCTGGGACCGGGTCGGCGTAGAACGGGGAGACCTCGGGGAACTCGGAGGTGAGCGCGGCGCCGAACCGGTCGACGTCCGCCACGCGCACATAACCGCAGACCATCGCGATGCGCTTCGTGGCCGCCATGCTGCTGAAGGCCTGGAGCCTTGCCCGACGGGCCTGGTAATGGCCCCGCAGTATGTCGACGTCCCGCCGACAGGCGGCGAGTTCGACCGCCCGCTCGCTGAGGGCCTCGACCGCGTCCCGGCGCTCGGACAGCTCTGCGCGCAGCGTCTCGATGCGCCCGGCCAGATCACCCTCCAGCTCAGGCACGGCCCGCTCGCTGAAGCCGTAGCGGCGCAGCAGGCGGCCCGCCTCGTCCCGGTCTCGTTCGAGCGCTATGGCGCAGACGTGGGCGCCCCGCTTCAGGGGGAACAGCTCCTGAAGCGCCATTAGCTCCGCGGCCCCGGTATCAAGCCGCAGGTTCTCCCACGAACGCAGGTCCAGCGATCCGATCCACACCTGGACCCGCTTCAGCGACCGCACCTGCTCGAGCTCGAACGGGAGCTGCCGAAAGAACTCCAGCGCCTCAAGCTCCGCCTCGGCCGCCGCGATGGCCCTCTCGTGCTCGCGGTGCTCTTCGCCGATGCGGACGCACTCGCCATGTAGCGGGCCGAGATCAAACTCGGCGACGACCTTCTCCATCTCCGCAGCGCCGATGCGCATCGGCATGGAGACAAAGCTCTGTGCGAACCCGCGTTTCTGGGGCGCGAAGGTGTCAAGAACGCCGAGCACCGTTTCCAACTCGCGCAGACGCGCGTCCACATCCTCGGTGGCGGCGGTGAGGCGCTTGAAGCCGTTCTCTTCGCCCGTCCGCGCGTGGGCGTCCTCCAGATGCACCAGGCCCTGGCGCTGGAGCCACTCGACGAACCGCCCCACGGTCCGACGCCGCACCAGCAGCGTCACGCGCTTCATGCGGTCTATCGACAAGCCCCATCCCCCCGCAGGTGATAGACGATCAAGTCGATTGCACGGGCCGTGTCGCTCCCGTCCAGCGCATCCAGCCGGTGCATGGCCGCGCGCGCGTTCTCTTCGATCTGCGCAAGCTCGGCCGCGGTGTCCCGTTCGAGCCGCTCCCTCAGGGATTTGAGACCGCCCTGCAACTCCTGCTCGTGCCCGTCTCCTAGGGCCTGGACCTCCGAGGGCAGCGACCCGGCAAGCCGCCGCGCCCGCTCTCCGGCCTCGGCAATGAGCCGGTCCGCCTCGGCTTCTATGCTGCCGGCCTGCTCGACGATGTTGGCATCCATATTTCTTGGCACCCAATTGCCCGCTCTGGACTACGCCGGCCCGGCCGCGAAGACAAGCGTTCGCACAGCACGAGCAGGATGGTGCAGAGCCAGGGAAGATTAGCCGCCCGGACGATGCGAACCGGGCCGCCTTCAGCAAGAATCGCCTCTCCGGCCCGGCTTACCCTGTTGATATTGTCAGGTTCCTTGGCGTCGTGCCCTTCCGACCGGCCTGACACCGGCGCGACATTATGTAGCCCCGCGCGGCAAAAGTCAACCGCACGCCCCGTGCCAGGGGGTGCGGCCAACTTGACTTTGCCCCTCGCATCGCTACAATGCGCGTGCGGGGCCCGTTCGTGACGCCGTAGTCCCCAAGGGCTTTGAGGGCCGCACGTTTGCTGTTAGAGATGCGAGAGCGTATCCCGCTCGGCAAGCGCAACGGGTCGAAATCGTGGCCAGGTCCGCCCAAATAGGGAGAGACGCCGTGTCAAGAATCTTCCTGGCCGATAATATGGAGGTCCTCCCCACCCTTCCGCAGGGGGTCGTGAATCTCATATACATAGACCCGCCCTTCAACACCGGGAAGTTCCAGCGCCGCGTGCGCCTTGAGACCGTGCGCGACGATAAGGGGGATCGCACCGGGTTCCAGGGCAAGCGCTACAGGAGCGTAGAGCTGGGGACCTCCGGCTATGCCGACACGTTCGACGACTTCCTGGGGTTCCTGGAGCCGAGACTTCTCGAAGCTCACCGCGTCCTGGCTCCGAATGGTTCCTTCTTCCTTCACATTGATTACCGCGAGGCGCACTACTGTAAGGTGCTGCTGGACGCCGTCTTTGGCCGCCGGTCTTTCATGAACGAAATCATCTGGGCTTACGATTACGGGGTGCGCACAAAGAAGAAGTGGTCGGCAAAGCACGACAACATCCTTTGGTATGCCAAAGACCCGGAAAACTACACGTTCAACTACGAGGAGATGGACCGCATCCCGTACATGGCGCCGGGACTTGTGGGAAAGGAGAAGGCGGCACGAGGAAAGACCCCTACCGACGTGTGGTGGCACACCATCGTGAGCCCGACCGGCAAGGAAAAGACCGGGTACGCCACGCAGAAGCCGCTCGCCATCCTCGAGAGGATCGTCAAGGTGCATTCCAACCCCGGCGACCTTCTGTTGGACTTCTTCGCGGGCAGCGGGACTTTCGGAGAGGCTGCGGCCCGTAGCGGCAGGGACTTCCTGCTTGTCGACAACAATGCGGAGGCCGTACAGGTCATCGCCCGGCGGCTCGCCTTCGCCAGGCCCGAGTGCGTGAACTTTCAGCCCGCCAGCCCCCAGCGTACTACCCCGGACCCGTTTGAGCGGGGCTCCAAGCCCCCGTTGGACTGGGTTGAGGGATGAGGCAGAGCAAGTTCCAAGATGGCTTGCTGAATGCGGCGGAACATCAATAGACCAGTACCCGATGGACGCCTCCGAGAGGCGACACATTTCAGCGGCCGGATAGCATTAGGAAGGAGCAGGTTTCTTGATACGGGCGGGAGAGATTAGAAGAAGCAACGTCATCGAGCACAAGGGCGCCCTGTGGCTGGCGCTCGAGACAAAGATCACCTACTCGGGCAAGAGAGGCGCCTACGTGCAGGTCAAGATGCAGAACCTGGCGGACCGGCACATCCAGACGGTGCGCTTTTCCACCTCCGACAGCGTCGAGAAGGTCTTCCTGGAATCCAAGACCATGACCTACCTCTACTACAGCGGCACGGGCTACGTCTTCATGGACGAGGCCACCGGCGACCAGGTGGAGCTGGAGGAGGCGGCCGCGGCGGACATCGCGCCCTATTTGGCCCACAACGCGGGGGTGGAAATCAACTTCTGCAGGGGCCAGGTGGTGGAAGCGCAGTTGGCCGCCAGCGTCGCGCTGGAGGTGAGCAAGACCGACCCCGCCGTGCGCGGGGACACGGCCACCAACGTCACTAAGCCGGCCGAAATGGAGACCGGACTCGTGGTCAAGGTCCCCGGGCACATCCAGACGGGCGAGAAGATCCGCGTGGACACGCGCAGCGGCGAGTTCCTCGGGCGGGCGTAATTGCGTTCGCGGGCCATGCTCCCCCGAGGACGACCAACAGCGAGAGGACGCACCCACATGGCGGAGGGCGGGGCCACGACGGGTTTTTCGGACCTCTACGGGCAGCTCCTCCAGGAGTTCGGAGAGGTGCTCCGTGAAGCCCCCTCGCGCACCATCGAGGCCCAGCAAAACGTCCGGGAGGAACTCGTCCGCTGCCTGTGGTTCGGCAGCCACTTCGACCCGGACCTGCTCGCCACCGACGACGGACGGCGCCTGGAGGTGGTCAGCCCGGGCTGGTGGAACGTCGAAGGTGGGCCGGACTTC
>CAZXDF010000054.1:0-2852 GCA_964639345.1 uncultured candidatus Brocadiaceae bacterium
CAACGCTGGAATCACAACGAGCGCCCCGGCACCATTGCGGCCTGGCTGCCGACCCCCTCCAAGCCCCTTCCAGCTTCCCGGTTGAGGTGCGTCTCCAGGCCCTCCGCCGTCTTCTCCCACCCGTCCTGAACCGCGCGCACCAAGGCGGTGCGGTCGACCGTCACGCAGACCCGGTAGACGGGCAGGAACTTCCCGGTGCGCTGATCCTGGGCGTGCACTACGAATTGCTTCATGGCTCCGGTCTCCGTGTTAGGAATGTGTCCTCTTGCCGCTTGCTACGGGAAAAAGCACCAGGCGTGCCATTCGTGAGCGATAGGAGGCTATACAGTCGTAAGGCTCGGTGGCACAAGTGGTTACTTCATCCGTGTTCGGGCGATAGGCGCTCGCGGGGCGGGCCGGCGGGGCTCAAAAGATGAATCAGGGCAATCACATATTGACAACCGCGCGCACTGCGTTATCATGGTCGCGAGACGAACAGCGCACCCTAAGGACAAGAAGGGGAATGCCATGCCCAAGGCTGGACAGCCCGTTATCGTGGCCTATTACGGGGTGGATGGGGCGTGTGCGGCCGCGGCATTGCTGCTGCACCACAGGGGGGCTGACGTGCTCACCAGCAGCGCACGGCGCATTGGTCGGACCCTCACCGATCTGGCAAGCCGGCCCCAGGCGCCGTCGGAGGTTCACGTGTGCGGGCTGGGCGTGAAGTGCGAGTGGGGCGACGTGGCGGCGGCTGCCGAGAGCCTCCGCGAGCGCGGCGCGGAGATCCTCTGGCATTGCGGGCGCGGATACCTCGACGCGCAGCGCGAGGCCTTCGAGCGCACCTGCACGCCCGTGTTCCTCCGGCTCGCGAGCAACACGCAGGCCGTCTGCGCATCTCTTACGCTCGGCGATGACGCCCGCGCCCTGGCGCTCATGGCCCTGGCCGGGCAGGACCGGCGGATCGGCCCGGCGCCGCGGCCGCCCTCGGAGGACGAGCGTTTCTGGCTGGACCTGATCGAGGCGTGCATCGCGCAGTATCTCAAGTATCAGGACAGCGCCCCCTACGCCGCCGTCGTGCGCAAGCTCGCCAGCGGCCAGCGCGAGGAAGCCGACCAGGTTCAGGTCGCCGTGTTCCGCAGGTTCGGCCGGCGGCACGTGCTGCTGGGCAGCTCGGAGGCGCTCTCGGACCTGCGCCGCCTCATCCGCCGCTGCGCCGCCGCCGACGAAGGCGCGCTCATAACCGGCGAGAGCGGCGTGGGCAAGGAGTATGTGGCGCACCTGATCCACGAGGGCAGCCGCCGCGCCATGGAGCCGATCGTCCCGGTCAATTGCGCGCTGTTTGCGGGCAACGCCGGCCTGGCCAACTCGGTGCTTTTCGGGCACAAGAAGGGGGCGTTCACCGGAGCGACGGCAGACCGCGAGGGCGCCTTCGCAGCGGCCCACGGGGGCACCCTGTTTCTGGACGAGGTGGGCGAGCTGCCGCCGGAGGTGCAGACAAAATTCCTGCGCGTGGTCGAGGACGGCTGGGTCACGCCCGAGGGCACCGACAGGCCGGAGCGGCAGGCGGACGTGCGCATCATCGCAGCCACCAACAGCGACCTTGCCGGCATGATCCGCGCGGGCGCATTCCGGGGCGACCTCTACCACCGGCTCGACACGCTGCGCGTCCACGTGCCGCCGCTGCGGGAGCACATGGAGGACCTGCGGCTGATCGCCGAGGACGCATGGGCGCGCCTGGTGGAACGAGGCGCTTCGAGGCGCCTGACCGAGCCGGACCTTGAGCGCCTGCGCGCCTACGACTGGCCGGGCAACGTGCGCCAGCTCATAAAGGTGCTCAAGCGCGCCGGGTGCCTGGAGATGGGCGTGGCGGAGGCCATCGAGGAGGAGCGGCGCCTGGGCAGCCTGGCGCCGCCGGGGACGGGGAAGGGCGGCGCGCGGGACACGCTGCCGCAATCGCTCGGCGAGGTTCGGCCCATCCGCGAGGTTCAGCGCGACTACGCCCTGCGGGTTCTGGAGCTTTGCGGCGGCGTCTACACCACGGCCGCCCGTCTGCTCGGCATCGCCACGAACACCCTGAAGTCCTACTGCAGATCGTAGTCGCCCTCGACGGGCACGGCATGCCGTGCCCTCCTTGTCGTGCTCGATGCGCCTCGCTCGCTGCTTGCGGGGACGTGGAAGGGCTGGGTATACTCAGGTGCCAAGACAGCTGCGGGCGGTGGCGGCGAGGAATGGCAGACTGAACGGGTGACACGGCCACCCTGCGGTCGCAGAACCGGCGTGAAGGCTACTGCAGGTGAAAAGACACCTATCAGTCACGAGCACAACGTATGAATGAGAGTGGCGAACATCTTCGGCGATGGGACGAAGCCGCGGCCGCTTACTGCTGCGGTCAACGCGGCGAGGCACGCGACCTGGCAGTGATCTATGAGCCCGCAGTTGACGCACTCCTTGGTGACGTTTCCGGAAAGCGAGTCTTGGATGCTGGCTGTGGTGGCGGCGATTACTCACGAAAGCTCGCCGCCCGAGGTGCTCTCGTGACGGCGATTGATGGATCGGCGGAGATGGTGTCCATCGCCAAGCGGCATCCCAAAAAGGCGAATGTGGAATACAGAGTTCTCGACCTCACCCAGACACTGCCCTTTCCGAAAGGTCGCTTTGACGTAGTCCTGGCGAATATGGTGCTGATGGACATACCCCAAATCGGCGTGACCATTGCGGAGTTTGCGCGTGTTCTCAGAAGTACGGGTGCGCTGGTGTTCTCCATAACACACCCATGCTTCTTCTGCTCCGACTGGACCAAGGATGCCGAGGGGCGGAAGTTACACAAGCCGATAGGGGACTACATGGAGTTATTGTCAAATGTTGTGTATGGA
>CAZXDF010000055.1:0-3005 GCA_964639345.1 uncultured candidatus Brocadiaceae bacterium
ACATCCGCAAGGCGACATCAACCATGCTGAGGCCAATATCTACGGACAGGAAAACTCCACAATGACTGACATGCTAATCGAGAACGTGCGCGCACTTGACCCAGGCCACGGATTTGTCGCCTCAAGCGTCCTTCTGCGGAACGGGAAACTCGCCGCTCTGGACCCGGAGCACCGAAGCGTCGAAACGGCCGACCGCGTCGATGGTGGCGGCCGGTTGCTGACTCCGGGTTTGATCGACGTCCACACACACGGTATCTGCGGCCAGCGCTATGACTGCTGCGAGTCACTCGAGCCGGGATCATTGAAGGTCGCTCAATTCGGGACTACCAGTGTTGTTACCACCTTGTCGGGACGACTTGAACCGGATCTGTTGGCTCGACTTGACCGCATCGCCGATGCCGCCGAAAAGGCCAGCGGCGCGCACATGGACATGCTCCATCTAGAGGGGCCATTCCTCGCCCTTCCCGGCGCAGGAGGCGAGGGCGTTGCAGGCGACGTGCACGTGCTCGAGGAGATCCTGGCTGCCTGCCGCGGCCGGGCGAAGTCAATGTCCGTGTCTCCTGACCAACAGAAGATCATACCGGTTATCGAGACGCTGGTTGAACATGGTGTCCGCCCTTTCATCACCCACACCCGGGCGGATGTGGAACAGACCCGGCGAGCCATTGACGCCGGCGCCCGGCACGCGACGCATTTCTACGACGTGTTCTATGCTTCCGAGGAGACCGACCCCGGCGTGCGTCCCGTTGGCGCGGTCGAGGCCATCTTGGCGGATCCCAGGTGTACGGTGGATTTCATCTGCGACGGCGTTCACGTTCATCCCGCGGCGATTGCCTGCACCGTGGCCGCCAAAGGATACAAGGGCGTAGCCCTGATCACCGATGCCAACAGCGGCGCCGGCCTCCCACCCGGAATCTACGACGAGGGCTGGCGGCCACGCCAAATCCGCGTGTGCTACGGCGGCGGATGCCGTATCCACGCCCCTGGAACTCCCCTGCACGGCGTCCTGGCCGGAAGCACTTTGACCATGGATGCGGGCATACGGAATCTTCGCCGCTGGCTTGATCTTCCGGACGAGCAAATATGGGCGATGGGAACGTCCGTGCCCGCGCAGGTGATGGGCTTGGAGCAGAAGGGCGTCATGAAACCCGGCGCCGACGCGGATCTCGTGCTTTGGGACGACACCGACGACGGCCCACGCGCCGTTCGGACCTGGGTTGGGGGACGCACCGTGTATGACGCATCCGGTCACAAGGACGACTAAAGGGAACTTCCTTTCCGGGCACCACTCCCCAGACCGCCGCCTTTGAGGTCCCCCCGGCGCCGGGAGGGCGGATCCACCCAGATCGGACTCGACCACGCGAAATCGTCGCGCTCCGTCGTTACTCGAAGGTAGTAGAACGCTCCGGCCGGGATTGGATCACAGTCCGTTATCTCCGTTTCCACAAACCAGTTCCCGTCGGCGACATCCGCAATCACATCCGCGTTGCGGACCACCTCGAGCTTGACGATCCGCTCAGGCGCCGCAACCGCAATCCCCAGTCGGCGCGGCTCCTGCGTCTGGAACTCGCTGCCCATGGGGTGACCGTCAATCCGGAAATCCACGTAGGCCCTGATCCCCGAAGTTGCATACGTGCTCCTGCGCTGCATGGCCTTGAAAATGGCGGGTCGAGACAACCCCTCCGCGCGCACAGCCGCCAGGCCGCAGCGGGCCTGCATGTGGGCGTTGTTGACGGTTCGTGGCGTGTCCTGAATTCGCAGGAGGCTCCCCGTGAGTATTTCGTGATAGTCGCTCGACCCGATAAATCCGAGCCGGAAGCCCATCTTAAGAGCATCTACGACGCTTTGCCCTTCACCCTGCCACAGCACGTGACGCGGACAGTCGTAGTACTCGGAATTCCCATGCGTAGAGAATATCTCCACCAGCGGCATCACCTCCGGCGGCATCTCTGTCAGCGTCTCCCAGCAGGTACCCATGCCGATTTCCGGCCCATACAGCGGCGTGTGGGGCACCAGAATCACGTCTCTGCCCCCAACCGCATCTACCTTCAGCGGCAGGTTCAGGTCACCCAGCATCTCGCCTTTGGGATCAAGGTAGTAGGCGTTTATGTCGCCCTGGTGCCCGCCCTCATCAGCAAGACGAGTCCCGATCTCGTACCCCAGCAGCGCGACGAACGCCCCATCCCGACTATACTCTCTGGCCTTGGTCTGGGTAAGCCGCCACCGTTCGGGATGGGCCTTGAGACTCTCGTCATGATCCGTCACGGCCGCAAAGTCCAGCAAGGCTACGTCACGCGCGTACGTATAGTGCTCGTCAGGTGTCCCATTCCCGTCGGACAGTTCCGAGTGGCCGTGAATCTCGCCCCAGTACACCGGTTTCGCCCCGGCGCACACGCGAATCGGGTTGGATACCCCAAGGATTTCGCGATCCGCGTCGATCGCGTAAATCCGGTGAAAGCCCGGTGACTCCAGGACAACACCCGCGGCTGTGGCCTTCGCACCCTCCATCCGAACAGAAGACAGGCCTCGGCCGGTTTTGTCTGTTGACATCAACTCAACAAGCCCCTCGTATCCGCTGGCGGCGTTGCAAGAGGCGTCAATCGCCGACAGCCGGATATCAAATCTCTCGCCGGGTTCTACCTCCATGGGCGCAACGACATGCAGGCTGGCAACCCGATTGCCCACAACATGAAGCGACGGATTGAAGTCCGACCGTTCTCGCAGTGTGGCCACGTCAGTGGACTGATTCCAGGCGGTAAACCGCTCGAAGAACCTCGGGTCCTGTCCGCTGCACACAAAGACCGGCATCGCCACTACGCGCGCCGAAGCCTGCACCTGAGCGCCCAGGCTGCCGCCGCGCTTGTCGCCGTAGGTCACCTCGATTGCTTCGCCTTTGGCCACGACCCTGCCGCCGACGCTGACTTGAATGATGTGGACAGTAGCGCCGTGGGGTTTCTGCAGCAGCGGCCAGCGCAGAATGTCGAGAGATGTGATAACGTCGCCCG
>CAZXDF010000056.1:0-3565 GCA_964639345.1 uncultured candidatus Brocadiaceae bacterium
CCCTCGTTGATATCCTCCTTGCGCACGACGGCAAAGAGGACCTCCACCATGCCGCCGACGGCGTAGGAGACCACTATCATCGCCACTACCCGAAGCCCGAAAAAATACACCGCCGCCACCGTGCTCGGAAGGAGGGCGACGATGACCATGGACATGAAGCGCTTCACGTCCAGGGCATCGCGAACGTGCGGTGCGTCACTCGTGCGCTTGGACGGGGCGAAAAAGAAATTCTCGTTCGCCTCGAAGACCGGCTTGAACGTGCGGAGCATTCCCCCCGCTTCGAAATGGCGGCGTTGCCGCTCCATAAGCTCCAGCAGCCACCTCATGCACTAACCTCCTCGGGGTGAAGCTCGGCGCGGATGGTCCCCTGGGCATCGGCCAGCTCTTTGCTCAGTTCGATCTTCGACGGGCACACGAACGAGCAAAGGCCGCAGTGGACGCACAAATCCACTCGCGCCTCCTCCGCCGCCTCCAGCGCGTCCTGATACAGGTACTTGTGGATCAGGTGAGGCATGATGCGCGCCGGACAGACCTCCTCACAGTAGCCGCACGAGATGCACGGGCGCCGCTCACCGCGCAGCGCCGTCGTCATAGGCTCCAGCAGACCCGGCCGTAGAACGCTCAGGAAACAATTGCTGTACGACGTGCGGTCCCAACCCGACCGGAGGAATCCCAGAAACTCCCTCTCAGTCTGCTCGGTGAGCACCGTCAGGCCCGCGCACTCCGAGTCCAGCCCCAGGCTGCTCTCACTCAGGCACCCGCAGGTGATGGCCCCGCCGGTCAGGGCCCCGCCGTTGATCACCCGCACCTCGCCGCCTGAGATACGGTTCTTCAGGATCGCCTCCAGAGGGTATCCCGGCATGGCCTTCAGATGAACCGGCGACTCCACCGCCGGGCCCCCGATGGCCACGATCCTCACCGTCGAAGGATGCGAGAGCGTGAGGGCGCGATCCGCCGCCAGCACCCCCGCCACGCCCAGCGCCCAGACCGGCTGCTCCGCGTCCTGCACCAAGCCGAGATGCCGCGCCAGAACCGCGAAATTATCCAGACCATACCTGGGGGCGATCTGAACCGCCCTCACCCATGCATACCCGCGCAGCGTCTCGCGCACTTTCGCGGCAAACTCCGATTCGATGTCCGGTATGACCAGGTATATGGGCTGATACTCAAGGAGCGACTGCAGGTGCTCCAGCCCCCGGGTGAAGCTCGAGAGCCTGTTGCGTATCTGCACGTCCCCGCGGGCAAGGAAGGGCTCCATATGCACCGTGGAAACGATCACTGCCTGCGGGGTGCCGAACGGATCGGGCAGTGCGCCCGTGTGAGCGTCGCTAAGGAACTGCCACGCGCCCAGCGTAAGGAGCTTGTAACGCTGCATCCCCGCCGAGTCCATCCCCCGGGGGACGTGCTCGAGTTCCTCTCCCGGGTGATACGGCTCCTCCGGGGTCTTCTCGACATCTTCCAGGACGATGTGACCCTCCGCCCCCCCGAGCCGGACCGTGCCCTCCCTGGGCGCAAGCAGCGGCACGGAGTAGTTCAGGGGATCCCTGGCCAGTGCCTGTCCCGCATGGACGCGCACCCCGTCGGCGACGCATATCTCCGAGAAGCTGAACCGCCGGCTCTGCAGCGGCAGACACAGCACCTCCGGCTCCGGCAACGTCTCTACGGTGCCGGCCGGTCTTCCTTGAAGCGAAACGCTGTAACCGCCTCTGAGTTTCATTTCACTGCACACCTAAACACTGATCCAAGCCGCCGCCGAACCGCTCGAAAACCGGCCGCAGGTCGACTGTGAAGAACCGCTCCAGCCCGCTACGCGCCCAGGGCCATGGACCCAGCCGCTCCAGGGCCGACCCGCACAGGCGGGTGATGTGCCCGCGCACAACCCGCTCGTCCGCAGCCGAGGCCAATGTGAACTTGCGCCGCCGCGCGTCCGTGCCGAGGGTCTTGGCAGCCACCTCCTCGCTCCCGAACACGTCCAGCAGATCGTCGGCGAGCTGATACGCCGTCCCCACCCGGTAGCCCGCCTCCTCCAGGGCCGAGCGCAGCGTCTCCTCCTCCCCCCCGCACACCCGCCCCAGGAACGCGAACAGCGCGCCCGTCTTCGCCCGCGCCAGGCGCAGGCACTCCGCCTCCGGGGGTTTTTCCCGCCCGCGGGTCAGTTCCTGCCTCGCCTCAGCCGCGCACATCTCGCGCACCTTGGATACGAATGCCCTCACGTACGCCCCGCCCTCAAGCTCCAGAAGAAGCCCCGTCGCCTCGCACAGCAGCAGGTCTCCGATCAGCACCGCCCCCGAGGCGCTCGTCGTGCGCCACAGCGTCGGCCCCGCGCGCCGCATAAGCGCATTATCGATCACATCATCGTGGCACAGGCTCGCCGTATGCACCAGTTCGGTCGCCGCGCACGCAATTTCCAGCACCGACCAGTCGCCCTCTCTGCCCAAAGGCGGTTGCACCGCGCTCAGAGGCGGCTGCACTGCCGCGGCAAAGCGCGTGCGCAACATCTTGCCCGGCACGAGCGTGACCGTGTCGATGGTCCCATCCAGCTGGGCGGCCAGCGCGCTGATGCGCCCCGCCGCCAGACGGCGAACCCCGTCCACCAATCCCGCACATTCCCGTGCTGCGATCGCCTCGCCCAACTCCATTGACTCCCCAGGCATCACCTGGTGGCACTGAGCCCGGCTGGACCATCCGAACCCGCCGGGTACATAGCAAAAGCCGCAACTAACAGGACCTCGCGGGTTCCGTAACCGCGCCGACAGACCCTGTTCTGGTACCGCTCAAGACTCGGACTACTCGGGATGGCAGGCGTCGCTCGCGCTCGTCTTGCGGGAGCCGACTGAGGAAGCCTCGCCCTGGGGCAAGCCGCTTGATCCTGCATGCTGCCCCTGCAACACCTCGTCCAAGTCGCTTCTGACGTCAACTTCCCGCAACCCCTGCTTGAAGCTCAGAATGCTCCTTCCCACACTCCGCGCGACCGAAGGAAGGCGCTTGCCGAAAATGAGGAGCGCTACGAAAAGGACAAGAAGCAACTCCCAATGGCCAAGGCCGAACATTCTACCTCCTTTTTGCCCGGGATGCCAATGCCTCCGGCGCCGACATCTTCAGGCCCCTGTTACTTGGACGATTGAGCCGAAGAAACTCGCGCTGCCGCCTGCTGCAAACGTCGCAGCGGCGGCCCCGGCCCCTTCCAAGAAGTTGCGTGACCTACTTGGCCACGGCCATCAACTTCCTTCATCCTTACCCGGGCCGCTCGGGCTCAGAGGCTCCTCACAGGTCTGACCCGAGCAGCCACTGGTCAAAGCCGTACCGGGTCTCGGGCACAGACAGCTTCGCCCGGCGCTCGACCTAGGCCCTGACCACGGCATCCTCCTCGTTGGCCATCTCCAGGTCGGCCTCAGTGCCCAGCCTGATCTTAGGCACGAGCACAACTGACCCCTTCCCGCTTCTTGTGCCAGTTGTTATGAGAGAATTGGATGGGGTTTCCTCGCTGGCTGGTCTGGAGGGAGGGGCGGAGCCCCGACCGGAGGACCAGCCAAGGACGCGGCGAACGCCACAGGCGTACGCCAGT
>CAZXDF010000057.1:0-5123 GCA_964639345.1 uncultured candidatus Brocadiaceae bacterium
GTGCTGGAACTGGCGATGTCCAAAGTCGATGGCACGGCAGGGGAGGGGGGTGGGGGAGAGGATGCCCCTCGTCTCGCCCGCCTCTGGGTCACCGACGATGCCCGCCGGCTGCCGGTGAAACTGGAGTCCGGGTTCATACTCGGCACGGTGCGCGCAGAACTCATCTCCTGGACGCCCGAGCCCGAGGCCTCGGATCAGTCGCCGCCCGGACCCTCCTGATGGGCTACCCGCCGTTCGGCCACGTTATGCAGCTGCTCAGCGATCTTGTTCACCGCCTCCTCGGGGTCATCGGTCACGTGGTACAGGTCCAGGTCCTCGGGCGATATGTAGCCCCGAGCCAGCATGGTGCCGCGGAGCCAGTCGAGCAGGGGGCGCCAGTACTCGCTGCCGAACAGCACCACGGCGAAGTTCTCGGTGCGCTTGGTCTGGACGAGCGTGAGGGACTCGAACATCTCATCCATCGTGCCGAAGCCGCCCGGGAACAGGATGAAGCCGATCGAGTACTTCAAGAACATGACTTTGCGACAGAAGAAGTAGTGGAAATCCACCAGGATGTCCAGGTAGGGGTTGGGCTCCTGCTCCATGGGGAGTTCGATGTTGAGGCCGATGCTCAGGCCGCCTCCGTCCCTTGCACCCCGGCTGGCGGCGCCCATGAAACCCTCGCCGGCTCCGGTAATGACCCCGATCCCCCGCTCGGCCAGCAGCCGCGCCGTGAGGCGGGCCTTCTCGTAGTAGGAATCATCCTCGCCCGCCCGCGCACTGCCGAAAATGGACACCGCCGGCCCGATCGTCGCCAGGGCCTCGAAGGCCTGGACGAACTCGGCCATGATGCGGAAGGTCCGCCAGGTGTCCTGTTCCACGAAACTGGTTTCCTGGCGTGTGGCGTCCAGCAGTTCGAAATCGGCCCGGAATCCCGGCCGAAGCCGCCCGCGACCCCGCTTGCAAGGGTCCTGGTGCCCACTGTTCACGGCTGCCTCCCTACCGGAGAAGAGGGTGTCGCCGACCCAGCTCGCTACGTGCGGCCGGCCAAGCGGATTCTAACGCACCGGGCTCCCGCAGGGCAAGGGAGGCCCACAGATCCCGGTGAGATCTACCTCGCACGGGCGAGCCGCACAGAAAAAGAGCCGGGGAATCTTGACATGGCTGCGATTTCTGCTATAAGGATGCGCGATGGATGACGCTCTGGCTTTGCGGAACTGACCGAAGGAGGCTGCGATGAGCGAGGAAGAGGTGGAGACATTTGAGATCTCCCCGGAAGAAACAGTGACAAGGAGGGAACCCGTGGCAGAGAAGAAATGCCTGCACGTGACGATCGTTGACCACACCCCGATCGTCGAGGGAACCGACGATGTCTCTTACATCGACCTGAAGATCCCCGTGGGTATGGCAGAGGCCGGTCTGAAGATGGTGCCCGAGGGCAAGCTGGGCAAGATCGATGCGGCCCTGATCGTGCAGATGATCGAGATGGGCGCCAGCGGGGAACTGGTGAAGATCGACGAGGAGAAGAAATCGATCAGCATCCGCATCGAATAAGCCCTGCGGCGGGTTTGCGGGCCTGGACGTATCGCCATTCCGCGGGGCGTGCCCGGCCCCTCCGGTCGCCTGCTGCACCCCCCGCCGTGGCTTCGGTGCTCAGGCGTTCCAGCGCTCGTAGCAGACGATATCTTCCAGAGGCCTCCGCGACTTAGCGGTCGGCCAGGCAGTCGGATACCCCAGCGCCAGCAGTTCCACGACTGAGGCATCGTCAGGGATGGCGAGCAGGTCCTTGACCGCCTGCTGATCGAACGCGCCGATCCAGCACGTGCCCAGGCCCAGCGCCCTGGCGGCGAGGGTCATGTGATCGATGGCGATGGCCAAGTCCACAAGATGGGACGGGTGTCCGCAAGGCATGATGTGGTCGGTGCTTGTGGCGCAGGCCGCGATGACCACGGGTACCGCTGCCAGAAACCGTTGCCCCCCGGCGGCGTCGCTGAGCCTGCGGCGCAGCCTGGAATCGCGCACCACCACGAACTTCCAGGGCTGCCGATTTGACGCCGAGGGGGCCAGACGGACCGCCTCCAGCACCTGCCCCAGCGCGTTCTCCTCTACGTCGCGGTCGGAGTAAGACCTGACGCTGCAGCGCTCCTTGATGCATTCCAACACGTCCATCGATTGTCCTCCCACTCCTCTCTTTGCGCGGTTGGGGAGAGGACTCCCAAGGGCCTGCCGGGCTCGCCGGCGCGGGGCCATTATGCGAGGCGGGACAGGTGCCCGTCAAGCCCTCCCCCGCGTGGCGCAACGTTAGACCTGCCACGTGGGGACACGGAGAAGGCGGAAGAAGGCTGCACGAAGAACGAGATGAGCATCAAGGAACGGAATCAGGGCGGGAGCAGCGGGACGGCAATCCGAGCACTTGGTCTCTGCGCAGGTGTCTCGAAAGGGGATGCAACCTGGTGGGCGCAGGAGGATTCGAACCTCCGACCTCCTCCGTGTGAGGGAGGCGCTCTCGCCACTGAGCCATGCGCCCACAGGCTCGCCGAACTATAGCATCAGCCGGCAGCCCCGTCAAGGGATCGCGTCCCGGCAGGCGCGCCGGTCGCGTAAGCTCCTCCGGGAAAGGTGGGGCGGAACTCCTGAAGGCGCCGATTTCCGGCCCGATTCTGCATCTTGGGCGGATTTGCCCTTGACATCTCGCTCGTCGGTCTCTTACCATTCTATTAGGTTCACAGAAGGTGTTCTGCAATAGTTCTTGCATTTCAGGGAGGTGTGTTGATGGCGAAGAAGAAGGCCGGGAAGTCAAAGGAAGTTCTGTGTGTCGGCTCGAAGGTGAAGGAGTACATCCGGTCTAAGGATATGATGTGCTCGGCGGACGTGCTGGAAGCGCTCAACAGCTGCATCCACTGCTGCCTCGACCAGGCCGTTTGCCGCGCGGAAGCCAATGGACGCAAGACGGTCCAGGCCAGGGATCTGTAGGCAGGGGCTTGACGTTAAGGGAGGAGCGGGCTGTGCGGCGGTCTTTGGTCTGTGACTGGGCCCACGCCAGCCGGAGTTGTTCTGCCTGGGAAGAAGGATGTTGTTGGCGCTTGATGAGTTCGCGCCGTTACGACTGACGAGCTTCAGTGCAATACAATGCAGCACAGGCCCCGGGATCCGGTGTTCCGGGGCCTGCTCTTTGTAGGTGGAGCCACAACCTATCGGACACCGCCCGGGAATACTCGAAAGCAGCGACGTGCCGCCATCCCCGCCGGCTATCTAAGCTCGTCGATCGCCATGATGGCCCCATTGGGCCTGAACATATAGAAAATAGACTTCGACGGATCGGATACGATCTCACAGTCATCCACCAGCGGCCGCCTCCACTGTTCCTCGCCCGAATCCTTTGAAACGGCGAGGATGCTCTGGTCGGTGGTGAGGAAGTAGAGGTCCTTGGCGCCGGTGGCCACCAGGCGCTCGATCCCCCCGTGGCGCCACAGCACGGTCGGTTCAGTGCCGGCTCGAAGGCACAGGAGGTCACCGGTGGTAGTGAAGATCAGTATCTTGCCGTCGGAGTAGATAGGGGCCTTGGCGATCGGGCCGCCCACCGGGATTTTCCATAGGGGCGCGCCTTCCCGCGCGGTAAGGCAGTAGATGAAGCCCCGATTGTCGCCGACGTAGATATTGTCGTCCGCCAGGAGCAAACCGCTGAGGGTCTTGGACGGCGGCTTTGGCTCCCATTGCCAGAGCACCGTCCCCTCCCTACCCGCGGCACAGGCAACCTTCCCCTTGTAGCCGGAGGCGTAGACATTACGCGGGTCGTAGACGGGGGCATCAAGAACGGGGCCGTCGACGTTGAACCGCCATATGCGAGTCCCGGTTTGGGCCCCAACGCGCACCACATCCCCGTTCCCAGTCCCTATGATCAGGCTGGCGCCGAAGACCACCGGCAGCGCGGTGGGGGCTATCTTGAGCGGGAATCTGTCCTGGGTCAGGCCGGTCTCGGAATCGATCACCAGCAGCCCGCGTCCAGTCACCGCGTAAAGGCGTTCGCCTATCATAACGGGTGGTTGGGTCAACGCGCTCTTGAGGCTCGTGGTAGCTTCCAATTTCCCGTCGTCGGCATCGAAGTGGAAAAGGCTGCCATCGCCCATCTCCACGACGATGAGCCCACCGGTCAGGTAGACGTCCCTGAGGACCCTCTCTTCCGCAATCTGCCCCAGGTTCTGCGGCCACACGCTACGCAGCCGTTCCCTTTCGAGGTTCAGAAAGGAGCTGGCAGGGTCGAGCGGTCCCATTCCCGGCTCGACTGGCTCGCGCTTGACCACGAGCTGGCGCGGTGCCTCACACGCCGCCAGTATCAGCACCACGGCAATGGTGCATCTCAGGAGTGCCTTGCGGTAGGCGTTCATAGAACGATTCCTCCGGGCATTGTCTGGGCTGTAGCGCAAGCGCGGGCCCCAGGCCCGATACGCCGCTCAAACCGCAGACGGAGCGCAACTCCGCTGTGGCAAGAAGGTGGAGTGTACCTGGACCCGGCAGGAACTGTCAAGCACAAACATCCTGCCGGTCCCGTTCCGGTTGGGCAGGCCCGGGAACGCCACGCGATGCCGCGGCAATACGCAGCGCCAGCAGAGGGAGCGGCCACAGAGTGCCGGCTGTTGCAGGAGCCCGGCTCGCGCCTATGATGCACGAGATACCACGCGACGCGGGCGGCGTCTTCGTGTCCGCTCCCCGACGGCCCTTTTCAGGAAGGCAAACCCGCGGCCAAACACATTCGCCAGGAGGACGCCAGGAGCCCGCGCAGCGACCTTCTGCACCAGGTGGCGGACCTCCTTCGCGCCAGGGAGCAGGAGCTGGTAAGGGATATGCTGGGCGGGCTGCCACCGGCCGACGTGGCGGAAGTGCTGGAGAATCTCGATGAAGAGCACGGGGCGCAGGCCTTCCGGCTGCTGGAGAGCGAGACCGCCGGCGCCGTGCTGGGCGAGGTGGGGGAGATTGCCGTAGAGCACCTGGCCGACTCCGCGCCTGAATCGGTGGCCCGCGCGGTCGAGGAGATGGCCCCCGATGAGATGGCCGACGTGCTGGAGGGGCTGCCGGAGGAGCAGCGCGATTCGGTCCTCCAGGCGCTTCCCAGGGAGGAGGCCAGGGAGGTCGAGGAGCTGCTGGCG
>CAZXDF010000058.1:0-5169 GCA_964639345.1 uncultured candidatus Brocadiaceae bacterium
GTTCCTGCCCCCGCAGCGCTCGCGGATGAAGTCCACGGTCTTCGACGTGGTGCGGTTGAACACGCTCACGCCGTAGCCGCGGCTCTCCACGTTGAGCGCGAGGTTCTGGCCCATCACGGCCATTCCGATGATGCCGAAGTCCTGTTTTGCCATCCGTCGGGTCCTCCGTCGAATTGACTGGCCTCGACCCCTATAGGAGAATGGTAGCAGAATCTCTGCGGACTGCAAAACCCGCCGACGAACCGGCCCGGCGGCAGCCTGCGATGGCCCTTGCGGACGCGAGCACGAGAGGGACCGCGATGAAGACCGTTGCCACCGACGACATCCCCTACGCGGGCGAGGCGTTCGGCGTGCTGGGCGGGATGCGTGTCGTGCCGGCGCGCGAGATGAGCAAGGGGCTGGTCGCCTATGCCGACCTGCTGATCGTGCGCTCGACCACGAAGGTGGACGAGCAGCTCCTGGCCGGCGGCAACGTGCGGTTCGTGGGCAGCGCGGTCGCCGGCACCGATCACGTGGATCGGGACTGGCTGGCACGGCAGGGAATCCCGTTCGCCGGCGCCGCCGGATGCAACGCCAACAGCGTGGCCGAATACGTGACCGCAGCGCTGCTGGAGCTGGCCGCGCGCGGGGGCTATGAGCTGGGCGGCAGGTCCATCGGCGTAGTGGGCGTGGGCAACGTGGGGAGCCGGGTCGCGGCGAAGGCCGAGGCGCTCGGAATGACCGTCATCCCCAACGATCCGCCCCTTCAGCGCCGGACCGGCGAGGCGCGCTTCCGGCCCATCGAGGAGGCGAAGGCTGCGGATTTCGTCACCCTCCATGTGCCGCTCACGCGCGAGGGACCGGACGCGACCCGGCACATGGTGGACGGGCGCTGGCTCGAGGGGATGAAGCCGGGGGCGGTCCTGCTGAACACGTCCCGCGGGGCCGTGGTGGAGGAGGCCGCCCTCATCAGCGCAGCGCGGTCCGGCCGGGTGGGCGCCCTCGTGCTGGATGTCTACGAGAACGAACCCGCCATCAGCCCCGAGCCTGTCCGCGCGGCCGACATCGCCACGCCCCACATTGCGGGCCACTCCTTCGACGGCAAGGTCGCCGGCACGGCCGTGATCTACGAGGCCGCATGCCGGATGCTTGGCCGGGAGCCGGCCGTGGACGTCCTGTCGCTCATGCCCAAGCCGCCCGTTCCCGAGCTGACAGTGACCGGCGGCGGCGCGATCGAGGAGATCGTCAGGCGCACCGTGCGGAGCGTCTACGACATCACGGCCGACGACGCCCGGCTGCGCAAGGCGGCAGAAGCCGGTCCGCATGATGTCGCGCAGGCGTTCGGCGCCCTGCGGAAGAGCTACCCCATTCGCCGCGAGTTCCACAACACCACCCTGCGCTTCGAGGGCTGCGCGGCGGAGGCGCGACGGAAGCTCCTGGCACTCGGCTTCCGGGACGAAAAGGATTAGACACAGATTCACACAGATAAAGACCGATGAACGACAAGGAACGGCAAACTCTTGTCGTGGTCGTTTATCAGTGATAATCTGTGTGGATCGGTGTCCAAATGTGTTGACTCTACAGGGATGGGCAAGCAATGCTTGGCAAAGGGTTCGAGGACCGGTACCTGTCCGACGTGGAGATCCGGGAGCTTTGCGCGGAGGCCTTCCGGGAGCATGACCTGACTGGGCAGCGAGTCATCGTGCTGATCCCCGACGGGACGCGCACGGCCCCGATCCCGCTGATGTTCCGCACATTCCACGATCTGCTCGCAGGCCGCGTGGCGAAACTCGACTTCATGATCGCCCTCGGCACCCACCCGGCGATGTCGGACGAGGCGATCAACCGGCTCGTCGGCGCCACGGCCGGGGAGCGCGCGGGCGCCTTCGCCGACGTCGATATCTTCAACCACCGCTGGGATGCCCCGGACGAGCTCCGCACCATCGGGACCATCGGCGAGGACGAGGTCGAGCGAATCACGGGCGGTCTCATGCGCGAGCGCATCGGCATCTCGGTGAACCGGCGCATCTTCGACTACGACCGGGTCATCATTATCGGGCCGACCTTCCCGCACGAGGTGGTGGGGTTTTCGGGCGGCAACAAGTACTTCTTCCCCGGCATCTCCGGCGCCGAGGTGCTGCATTTCTTTCACTGGCTGGGGGCCGTGATCACGAATCCCGTCATCATCGGCGCCAAGCGGACGCCCGTCCGGCGGGTGGTGGACCGAGCGGCGGCGATGATCGATATGCCGAAGCTTTGCTTCAGCCTCGTGGTGTGCAAGGATGGCGTGCACGGCCTCTACATCGGCACGCCGGAGGCCGCCTGGAGCGCCGCCGCCGACCTGTCGGCGAGGGTCCACATCGCTTACGTTGACCGGCCCTTCAAGACCGTCCTCTCGATGGCGCCGGAGATGTACGGCGACATCTGGACGGCGGGCAAGTGCATGTATAAGCTCGAACCTGTGCTGGCGGACGGCGCTGACCTGATCATCTACGCCCCGCACATCGACGAAGTCTCCCACACGCACGGCCGCCACCTCGACCGCGTGGGCTACCACGTGCGGGACTATTTCCTGAAGCAGATGGACAGATTCGGCGACGTGCCGCGGGCGGTGATGGCGCACTCGACGCACGTGAAGGGGATCGGGCGGTTCGAGAACGGCGTGGAGAGGCCGCGCGTCAACGTCATCCTCGCCACGCGCATCCCCGAGGAGCGCTGCCGCCGCGTGAACCTCGGCTACATGAATCCCGACGAGATCGACCCGGCCGACTGCGAGGGCCGCGAGGACGAGGGCATCCTCTGCGTGCGCCGGGCCGGCGAGATGCTCTACCGCCTCTCCGACGGCACGGTCCCGCGGATCGACTGATGGAGCGTGCGGCGCGCCGCCTAGAAGAACCATTTGATGAGCTTCAGGATGCCCTGCTTCCACGGGACGCGGTGCGTGATGCCGCTGGCGTTCCGGAACTCGTCGAGGTGATCGATGTACCACTGGTAGTTGCGCACCAGGGCCTGCCGGTTGGAATAACGGGGCGTGAAGCCCAGCAGACGTTCGGCCTTCTCGATCGAGACGTAGGAATCGGCGGCGGCGGTCTCGTAGATCCACTTGTAGAGCGGCGAGAGGTGTAGCGCCTCGAGCACCCTGAGCGCCCAGATCACTGGGCCGGCCGGGAAGCAGACGATGTGTTTGCCGTGCCCGGCATGGTCGAGGACGGCCTGGTAGTCCTCGCGCATCGTGGCGAATTCCCTGGCACCGATGTTGAAGGTATCGTTGACGATGTCACGCTCCCCGGTGAGGCAGATGTAGATCGCCGCGACCAGGTCCTCGACGTCCAGGAGCTGGTAGCGGTTCCTGCCGTTGCCTATCATCGGGAAGTTCTTCCCGTCCCTGGCCCATTCGTAGAATATCGCGAACACGCCCAGCCGCTCGGGCCCGACGAATGACTTGGGCCGGATGATGGGCACGCACATGCCCCGGCGGCGCAGGTCCAGGGCGACCCCTTCGGCCCTCACCTTGGCCTCGCCGTAGGGGCCGACGCCCTCGAGCGCATCGTCCTCCAGGAGCGGATGATGGTCGGGGATGCCGTAGACGGCCGTGGAGGAGACGTGCACCGCCCGGTCGACGCCGTGCTCGCGTGCGGATTCGAGCACGTTGCGCGTGCCGTCGATGTCGGTGCTGAGGATGTCCTGGGCCTTGTAGAGCGGCAGCGCCGCTGCAGAGTGCACCACCAGCCCGGCGCCTTCCATCGCACGGTCGACAGCCGAGCGGTCGCGGATGTCGCCCCGGACCGTTTCGACCCGCTCGCGGCAGTCCGCGTAGTCGAACTCGGCGATGTCGAGGGAGGTGACGGGATGTCCCTCGGCGAGGAGGCGGCGCACGAGGTTGATCCCCAGGAAGCCCGCGCCGCCGGTCACCATGACGCGCGGCTTGCCGTTCATGGGCGCATTGTCCTTGCTGGCGCGAATCGTGCTCGTACTATGCTCCGTCCGAAAAAGGTATTCTGAGAATCCTTTGGATGGTTGACCCGTTGACCATAGCCAGGAGGTTGAGCGCCAGCTTCTCGAATCGCGTGGCGATCCGCCGGACCCTCTCGCCCTTTCATCGACATGAACTGGCCCCCATCATGCGTTGCCCCAAGCATAATCGCCATGCCCTCCCAGTTCAATACCCGACGCGGCTTCATGGAAGTTCTTCAACGGGCCGCCGACCTAGTGTTCCCAATTCCCCCAGGTGTGAACTTACCCTTTCGGCGGCAGTGGGAGGAGCATGGAGACTCGTTGGCGGTAATGCCTGTAGACATCGCCGTATTGGCTCATCATATCCCTTTCCTCCAGCCAGATGCCGACGAAGACATAGGCCGTCGTTGCGATAGCAAATACCAGATGGCCAACGGTCATTCGCGGCGTTGCCCAGAAGGCGATTATGAAACCCAAATAGATCGGGTGGCGAACGAATCGGTAAAGTGTCGGTGTCTTGAACTCCAAGGGGGTATACTCCCGGGCGCGCAGGTATAGGTAGACCTGCCGCAGTCCGAAGAGGTCAAAGTGATCAATCAGGAAAGTGGACAGAAGCACGATGAGCCAGCCAATCCAGAAAAGGCCCGACAGAACGAGATGGCCAAGAGCGTTTTCGACATTCCACACCACACCGGGCATCGGTTGCCATTTGTGGAAGATGAGCGCAAGCAATAGACTGGCAATCAGCACGTAAGTGCTGCGTTCAATCGGTTCCGGGATAATCTTAGTCCACCATTTCTTGAATCCCTGCCGGGCCATAACACTGTGCTGGACGGCGAAAAGGCCAAGTAACACAAGGTTGATGAGTAGTGCCTGGGCGAAGGGAGCTGTCTTGCCGATGTCAATAGACTCGGAAACAACCAGGTTGCCAACGAAAGCGATCGCATACAGGAAAGTCGCAAAGAACAAGACGTAAGCCACCACCCCGTAAATGAAAGCACCGATTCTACCCATTGTGTGTACGTCCTTCCCCTTGATAGAAACAACCAACGACGTTTCCCCTTGCATTGTCCAGGTGCAGCTTCAATGCAGCCTCGGCGAACCACCAGGCTTCGTGGTCTTCCTGAGTAACGTGGCGGTCCAGTGCGTGCATGAGTCTGTCATAAGAACGGGGGTGGTTGGTCCCTCGATAGGCACCCTCATGTAAGACCCCATCGACCAAAACCCGTCTTCGAA
>CAZXDF010000059.1:0-4962 GCA_964639345.1 uncultured candidatus Brocadiaceae bacterium
GGCGCGCCCGGGGCCATGTGCGCACGTGTCCTGGGGCGGCCCATCTGCGGCCCCGACCTCTCCGGCAGCGTGGGAAGCTCGGTCCACACAAACTGATCCGAGGGCACTTCACAGACGAACAGAAGGCCCAGATCGGCCACAGACTCACGGAAACCGCCATCTCGGCCGTATCCGTCATCGCACGTCACCCAGCGAATCGAGAGCGGCCCGGCCGCCGCACGCTCGATTATCTCCAGTGCCAGCTCGGGCTTGGTGCGGAACCGTACGCCCCTGGGCACGCCGACTTTCCTTCGCCGCCCACGGTCCTTGGCCCACTGCCGAGGCAGGTAAAGACGTGCGTCCACAACGCACCGGCCCTTGGGGCTGACGTAGGCGACGAACACGCCGATCTGGCAGTTGTCCACCTTGCCCAGCGTGCCCGAATACATCCGGGCCACGCCCACGCTTTCTGTGCCCTTCTTGGCGAATCCGGTATCGTCGCACACCAGGATACCATCGGGTTCGCCGAGCGTTTCCTGGGCCATGGCCTGAAGCTCGCCGATCACTGGCTCCCAGGGCCAAGTCGAGTCGGTCAGGAACTGCTGCATGGCCTGGACCTCGCCGCCGGGCACCGCCCGGGCCAGTTCGGCGGCGTTCTTCTTCGCCCCGTCCAGAAGAAGTCCATGAATCCAGCGCCGATACCAAGGGCGCTGGCGTTTGTCGGCAAACAGGGGGCCCAGACGCTCATGGAAAGCCTCCAGTTGCTGTGCGCACTGCTCGATCTGCCGTGGCGTCATGCTGGTTCACCTCCAACACGACACCATAGCCGCTGCAGCGCACACAAGACCATGACTTGTCATAGCACGCAACGCCAATACGACTTACAACTAGTATAATATGTCACGTTGTAGTGTTAGTGTCCTGGGACGAATCTCTTGAGCGGCCCGCGCGAACGCGGACGCGCTCCGCCGCACGCTCATATGCTCCCCTTGGTGCGCTTGTGGCCGCTGGGGTTGAAGCTCCTGATGTAGAACACCCTCGGCTCGGTGCCCAGATGCTCCTTCAGTCTCATCGGGCGATACTTGGCTACGAGTTTGCTGACGTCGCTGTCGGGGTCGTTTAGGTCCCCGAATACCCTCGCGTTCGCGGGGCAGGACACGACGCAGAAGGGCAGCTTGCCCTCCTTTACTCGGTGGTCGCAGAAGGTGCATTTCTCAACGATGCCCTTGGTCCTCAGCCCGGAGCCGGCGAGGTGCCTCTCCCTGTCGGCGTTGTAGTTCGGGATCACGGTCCCGCCGACCTTCTTGGTCACATCAGCAGGAATAGAGGTGCAGCCCTCGATCGCGGCCCTCGTGCTCCGCCAGAACTTGTGGGTTTCCTCGGAGTGTCGCTCGATCGACCCGTAGGGACACATGGTGAAGCACGACCGGCACCCGATGCAGTTCTCGGGCGTGTGCGTGGTAATGCCGCCGTCCCCTTTGCACATCGCCCCAGCGGGACACACTTTGACGCAAGGGGCGTTCTCGCAATGATTGCACATGGCCGGAATGAAGTCGATCCCGACGTTGGGGAACGTGCCGACGGTCTTGCTGATCGGCCAGGTCCACTTCTTGCCCGTCTGCACGTTGTTCTCGCTCTTGCAGGCAATGAAGCAACCGCCGCACCCGGTGCACCTCTGCAGGTCAATGACCATTGCAAGCTTGGTACCCTTGAGCGACTTCGCGGGGGCTGCGTCCGCGCTCTTGGCGCCGGCCGCGAGCGTCAGGGCTGCAACTCCGGAGCCGCCGGCTCCTTTCAGAAAGCTCCTGCGGGACATCTTCTGCGCGCCCTTAGGCTCCCCGTGGCTTGTCTTTGAATCGTCCATCTGGTCGGTCTCCTTCGCCTAATGACCCATCGGGGTGATGAGCTGTCCGCCAATGACAAGGACGTATCGCATCATAAATATCCCGACCATGATCAGGACGGATGCGACCTTCTCCACGCCGGCGGTCGTCTTGCCCCACAGCAGCATGACCGCTGGCACGACTGCGCCCAGCACCACTGCGATGCCCACAAACCGGCCGGCGTATTCCCCTGTCATCAGTTCCCAGGCTGCAATCGCGCTGACGCCTCCTGCGTTGGCAAGAATGATCATCTCCGCCACGATCATCCCCACCTCCAACAGAACCAGCACACCCAGGAACTTGGCCACCTTGCCGACCAACGCGCCGTCATGGCGGCCCGCCGACATGAGCAGTGCCAGCGCGGTGCCGGATATCACGGCGCCGTTGAGGAACAGGATCGGCATGAGCGTCGAGTGCCACAGCGGCCGCCCGATGGCCTGGCTCAGCAACACACCCGTGTAAG
Organism: uncultured candidatus Brocadiaceae bacterium; assembly: GCA_964639345.1. GTDB lineage: Bacteria > Planctomycetota > Brocadiia > SM23-32 > SM23-32 > CAZHPE01. The sequence continues at coordinate 2,326 of CAZXDF010000059.1, forward strand.
ATGCGACCAGGACAGCGAGGGGCACGCCGACGTAGCCGAACTTCTTGGCCTTCTCAACGCTGCCCCTGAACAGATTCCAGGCGTAGAGCGAACTCACGCTGATGAAGCACAACAGGAACCACGCACCCCAGGACAGCGCAGAAGTGATGTTCAGTCGCGTATAGAGCCGCCACACCCTGAACGGCTTGCCAAGGTGAACGAGCAGCGCCAGCATGCCGATGCCCAGCACGACGGGCGCCAGAATCCCGGCCAGTTTGCCCATCGGCCGCAACTCCGGCTTCCAGTAGGTGGCGCACACCGAGAACAGGAATGCTCCCGCGCTCATTCCGCCGAGAAAGAAGTAACTCACAATCACCCAGTCATACGCCAAGGCCGATTGTCCATTGCCAGAGCTCCTTTGTGGGACCATTTCATTCTACACGGTTAGGAGAAAGAGCAACTACCGTGCCACCCCCCCGGCGCCCGGCCTTGCCGTGTCTTGGTGCACAGCGGCGCAGACGGGCGAGGGGACCTAAAGCGTGCCTGCCACGGCCCTTATGCCGCGGGCTGGAACAGAGCGGTTCGCGTTCGCGGTGCGGCACCACTTTCCGCCTCCGCCGCGGCGGGGAGACGGATGTTCGTCACCGCAAAGCGGGAATTCGTCGATGCCCCCGGGGCCGGCCAGCGGCCTGACAGCATTTGGTGACGGAAGCACGCCGGGCGCAGCCCTGGATCGGGCACGGGGGGGCCGCCTCGTGAAGCACGTTGCCCTGGCGCCGACACAGAAGGCGCGGCTCAGTGCGCGACATCGAACGCACGCTTGCCAAGGCCACAGAGCGCTCTCCACGACTCGACTGGCAAGGCCCCACCCTCGAGAACCCCCCTTGCTCGCGGACAGACACACGCAATGCCCGAGGTTGGTCCGTGCCGTCGCAGCCGGGCTTCGGGGGGGGACGTTCGCAGCGCATTCGGGACGCATGTGGTCCGGGAAACGGGCTGGAATGGGAAAAATCTGCATGTCCTTGTCTCAGGTGCACGCTTCCTGATATAAGACGCCAATTCGTGCGGAACGTTCCAGATCGGGGAGCGGGCGCGTGTGATTTCTGCCGGACCGATACTTACAGGCGGGCAGATTGACATTGACAAGGAAAGCCTTAATGGACCAGAAGAAGCGTTACAGGGTGGCGGTGGTAGGCGGAGCTGGCACGTGGGGCCGCAGGTACATGCGGGCCTTCACCGAGCATCCGGACTGTGATATCGTGGCCATGGTTGACCGGGCCAGGGACCGAAGGCAGCGCTTCGCTGACCATTACAGCGCCAAGGCCGTTTACGACACGGTGGATGAGTTGCTGGCCGAGGAGGTTCCTGACATTGTCTCCGTTGTCCTGCCGGTGGCTGAGTCGCCGGCTGCGGTGATCGCGTGCGCTGAGGCGGGCGTCAGGGCGGTCTCGTGCGAGAAGCCCATAGCGGTGTCGCTGGAGGAGGCCGATGAGATGGTTCGCGTGTGCCGCGAGCGTGGCACGGCGCTGGGCTGTGGCACTTCCTTCTGGGATGGTTCTTACGTGGTGGACGCGGTCCGGTGGGTGCGGGCCGGAAACATCGGCCGGCTCACTTCGGCAGCTATCCCCGTGCTGGGGGCGCACAATGACAGGGGCCCATACGAGGTGTCCGGAGCGGGGTGTGTCCAGCTCACAATACTGCGCTTCTTGACGGACATGGACGTCGAATGGGTCGAGGGCTGGACGCTGCCGGGCGATCCGGCCTGGTGGCTGCCGCCGGGGGCCGAGGACTGGGAGCTGGACGGTGGGGCCTACGGCCGTCTGGGCCTTTCCGGAGGCATAACCTGTGAGATACCCGAGCCGGATGACCGTAGACGCTTGCCCTGCCTGGTTTCGGCCTGCGGGGAGGACGGGGCGGTATGGATCGCCACTCGCAAACCAGTGCTCGTACGGGGCCATGGCCCCGGGTCTACCCCGGTCCACCCGGAGTTCTTCAACGCACCGCACATGTGTAGCATCCCTTCGGCCATTCGCCGGCTCATAGAGGCGTTCGACACCGGCGGCGAGGCCTTCTGCAGCGGCCACGACTTCCGGCAGGCGCTGGAAATCGCCATCGCCCTGAAGCTCTCCGCCCGGCGCGGCCACGAGCGTGTCCATCTGCCCCTGGAAGACCGATCGCTGCGGATCTATCCGCAGCCTTACCGCCTGGAGGGCGGCGATGCAGCCGGCTGGGAAAAACTGGGGCGCCCCGTTCCCGTTCCCGAATAGGGCGTGCCGCGAGAGGAGCAGAGGAGCGGGAGCCGGGCCGAATCATGGGCCCGCGCCGGCCGGGAGCGCGCGTGCCAGGCGGGTCCAGCGCGCCCTTGATGTCCGTCCCAGTGCCACCCGGAGTCCAGATGCGCGAGGTTTTCCCGCCAAAGCCCCGATATCGCTTGCGCTCCGTTCCATTTGCCGCGATAATCGCATCCGACACCAGGCCGCACGGCGACAGCCCGACCGATGCTGTGGGTTTCCCGCCGATGGCATGGAGATTGATGTCCATTTCTGTCAACTGGAGGTAGACACTCCCGGCTGCGACGTGCTTGATCTGACATGGCCCGGCCCATGCTCGCAGGGATGGGCGTGGGCGAGCGCACAGGATTGTTCTTGCTTGTTCGGC
>CAZXDF010000060.1:0-2876 GCA_964639345.1 uncultured candidatus Brocadiaceae bacterium
ACCAAACTCGATTGGAGCGGACAGACGCGATATGCCAAATAGAGCATTCGAGATCAGGATTCTGGAGAGCTACTGCAAGGGTTGCGGGCTGTGCGTGGATGTGTGCGCCGAAGGAAAGCTCCGCATCAACCCGCAGCCGAACAAGCGCGGCTTTCAGCCCGCCGTGGCCGATCCCGAGGTGGAGTGCGGGGGCTGCCTCAAGTGCGCTACGATCTGCCCCGACGCGGCGGTTGAGATCCGCCGCCTGGCCCCTGAGCCATCCTGCGCCGACGCCGGGCAGGAAGGCACCCGTCCTGAGTCACTGCGTGCGGGCAGCAAATGACGTGGCTACCATGAACGAGCAAGCCGACGAATCGACCAGAGTGCTGCTGTCCGGCAACGTCGCTGCGGCGGAGGGCGCGATGCGGGCCGGGTGCCGCTTCTACGCCGGCTACCCCATCACTCCACAGAACGAGATTATCGCCCACATGGCGGATCAGCTCCCGCTACGCGGCGGGGCGTTCGTGCAGGCCGAGAGCGAGCTGGCCGCCATCAACATGGTCTACGGCGCCAGCGCCGGCGGCACTCGGGCGATGACGTCCTCATCGAGCCCGGGCGTGAGCCTGAAGCAGGAGGGCATCTCCTACCTCGCCGGGAGCGAGCTGCCGGCCGTAATAGTCAACGTTCAGCGCGCCGGCCCCGGCCTGGGCGATGTCCGACCCTCGCAGGCCGACTACTTCCAGGCCACGCGCGGCGGGGGCCACGGGGATTACCGCACCATTGTCCTGGCGCCCGGCAGCGTTCAGGAGATGGCGGAGCTGACCCACCTGGCCTTCGAGCTGGCCGACAAGTGGCGCAGCCCCGTCCTGCTGCTCGCCGACGGCATGGTGGGGCAGATGATGGAGCCCATACGGCTCGACCACCTGCGGGAGAGCAGCCCCCCGCCCAAGCCCTGGGCGCTCACCGGCACCGCCGGGCGCCCCCGTAACCTTGTCCGGTCCCTCTACCTGGGCCCGGGGGAGCTGGAAGGGGTCAACCTGCGGCTACAGGGACGCTACGAGGAGATAGGCCGCACCGAGCAGCGCTGGGAGGAACGCGGCAGTGAGGACGGCGACATAGTGCTGGTGGCCTACGGCATCTGCGCGCGCATCGTGCAGGAGGTGGTCGCCTCTCCGCCCGCCGGGCTGGAAGGCCGCCTGAAACTGCTCAGGCCCATCACGCTCTGGCCCTTCCCGTCCGATCGAGTGGCGGCCTTGGCCGGGACTGCCGCGGGCATTGCCGCGGTCGAGATGAGCGCCGGGCAGCTCGTGGAAGACGTGCGCTTGGCCGTCGAGGGGCGCTGTCCAGTGCATTTGTTCGCGCGCATGGGCGGGGCGATTCCCAAGGCCGGCGAGATCGCCGACTTCGTCAAATCCGTTTTCAACTGACAACCGAGGGGGTGCACCCTCCATGGACGCGCAAACCGAACAAGTACTATGCGCCCGGCCGGAATGCATGGTGGAGACGGCGACACACTACTGCCCCGGCTGCGGCCACGGCATCGTGCACCGACTGATTGCCGAGATCATCGACGAGTTGGGCATCCGCGAGCAGACCATCGGCATCGCGCCCGTAGGCTGCGCCGTGCTGGCCTACAGGTACATCGACATCGACTGGAGCGAGGCGGCCCACGGCCGGCCCCCGGCCGTGGCGACCGGCCTGAAGAGGGCCCATCCGGACCGGACAATATTCACCATTCAAGGCGACGGCGACCTCGCCTCCATCGGCATGGCCGAGATCATCCATACGGCGAACCGCGGGGAGAACATCACCGTCATCTTCATCAACAACGCCGTCTACGGCATGACGCAGGGGCAGATGGCCCCCACGACCCTCGTGGGCCAGAAGACCAAGACCACGCCCCGCGGGCGCGATGCCGCCACCGAAGGCCATCCCATCAAGGTATGCGAGCTGCTGGGCCAGCTCGAGGGCCCGCGCCTGCTGGCCAGGGTCACGGTCGCCACGCCGAAGCGCGTGCGCGAGGCCAAGCGGATGCTCAAGAAGGCTTTTCAATACCAGATCGATGGGATCGGGTTCTCGCTTGTGGAGGTCCTGTCCGCCTGCCCCACCTACTGGCGGCTCGGGCCCTCTGAGTGCGGGGAGTTCATCGAGACGACCATGGCGAAGGTATTCCCGCTGGGAGTTGTCAAGGACGCGCCCGGGCAGTAGCGTATTGCAGGCGCCCTCGGATCGCAGCGCAGCAGGCAGAAGCAATGACAGAGAATACCACGGACGGGGAAGACCGGCTGATCGTTGCCGGCTTCGGAGGGCAGGGCGTGCTCACGCTCGCCGGGCTGCTGTGCCAGGCCGCCATGGAGGAGGGGCGACAGATCACCTACCTGCCCTCATACGGCGGGGAGGTCCGCAGCGGGACCGTCAACTGCCAGGTCGTGATCTCCGGCGGGGAGATCTACAGCCCCGTCGTCGAGGCGGCCGACTCTCTGATCATCCTGAACGAGATGTCGTTTGAGCGCTTCGGCGACGCAATCCGCGACGGGGGTCTCCTGTTGCTGAACACGAGCCTCGCGGCGCCCGGGGACTATGCCCGGGAGCACCGGGCCCGCGTGCTGCCGGTGCGGGCCACGGAGCTGGCGGCGGAGATGGGCAATGTGGTCGTGGCGAACACGATCATGCTCGGCGCGTTCCTCGGGGCGACGGCGATGTGCAGGGAGGAGACCGTCGCGGAAGTGCTGCGCCGGACGCTTACGGGACGCAAGAGCAACGTGCTCGAATTGAACCTCCGCGCCCTCCAGGCGGGCATAGGTCTGACGAACTAGGCTCTGTCTGAGAAGTCCGTCGTCGGCCCGAGAGCGAGCGAGACCAAGCGGTTCGCGGAGCCCGCAGCAGGCATATCTTTA
>CAZXDF010000061.1:0-5830 GCA_964639345.1 uncultured candidatus Brocadiaceae bacterium
TTCCTTCCCACCGCGATCCGCTACCCGCCCACGGCCGTGACGGACGAGAGCTCGGACTGTATCTGCACGAGTCGGTGGTAGAGGCCTTCTTGTTTCATCAGCTCTTCGTGCGAACCGAACTCCGACACCTCGCCCTCTTCCAGAATCATGAGGCGGGCCGAGTTCCTGAGCGTGGAAAGCCGGTGCGCTATGGCGAACGTGGTGCGGCCCTTGACCAGCCGAGCCAGGGCCTCCTGAATGAGCTGCTCGGTCTCGGAGTCGACGGAGGAAGTGGCCTCGTCCAGGATGAGTATCTTCGGGTCATGCAGGACGGCGCGGGCGATGGCGATGCGCTGCTTCTGCCCGGCGCTCAGGCGTGCCCCTCGCTCTCCGCACCGCGTGTCATAGCCGTCCGGGAAGCGCATGATAAACCCGTGAGCGTTGGCCGCGATCGCTGCGCGGACGACATTCTCGCGCACCGTATCGGGTTGTCCATAGGCTATGTTCTCGGCTACGGAAGTGTTGAAAAGGAGCGGTTCCTGGGGCACGATGCCGATGTGGCGGCGCAGATCGCGCAGTTTGATCTCGCGCAGGTCCACCCCGTCGAGAGAGATGCTGCCGTCATCGACGTCGTAGAAACGGCAGATAAGATTGGTTATCGTCGTCTTTCCGGCGCCCGATTTCCCCACCAGGCCGATCATCTCGCCCGGTCCGATCTCCGCGTCGATGCCCTTCAGCACGGGCTTGTCTGGCACGTAGGCGAAGTGAACGTTCTCGAACTTGAACGCTCCCTGAACGTTCTTCAGGGGCCTGGCAGCGGGATCATCGAATGCCTCCTGGTCGGCATCCATGATCTCGAACAGCCTCTGCGCCGCCGTCAGGGCCCTGTTGATCCAATCGGTCATCCTCAGCAACATGCCGAGGGGCCCGTAGAACATTCCAATGTAGAAGGTGAAGGCCATCAGATCACCGAAGGTCAGGGGCGCGGCGGCGAGGCCCTGGTAGCGCAGCACAGCCAGGCCCCCGACAATCCAGACCAGGAAGTGACCTATCATGGGGACGGCCTCGATCACGGGAAAGGCCGTGGCCCACAAGGTTTCGGCCGCGATTGAGGCGTCGCGGTACTCCCCGCTGCTTCCGCCGAAGATGCGCATCTCCGTGGGCTCCTGCGCGAAGGCCTTCACCACCCGGATGCCCGTGATGGAGTCGGCCGCCCGCGTCGTCATCTTCGCGTGGCGCTGACGGACGCGGAAGTAGAGGCGGCGCAACCAGCGGAACATCCACATGCTCATCAGGCCTCCCAGCGGGGCCGGGATCACCACCAGCAGGGCCAGCTTCCAGTTCAGCACGAACAGCATCGCGCAGATGAACACCAGCTTCAGCACGCACGGTATGAAGAAGATGCCCATGTCCACGAGGATGTAGTTGAGCATGCTCGCATCGCTGGTCAAGCGCGATATGAGGGAACCCGTCGGCGTCTTGTCGTGCCTGCGCAGCGCCAGGCCCTGCACGGCGTTGTAGAAGTCCAGACGCACCTCGTGCGCTACCCGACCCGCAAGCCGCGCCGCCAGGCGACCCCTGAGAATGGCCAGGCCGGAGGGCACGAGCCACAGTAGAGCCCAGGCGCCCACCACTATCAGCAGAAGGCGAGCGCCACCGTCGCCCATGAAAACCTGGTCAGTCAGGACCTTGATCAGGTAAGGCGGCAGGATCCCCAAGCCGGTTCCTATCGGCACGACGATCATCAGGACCGCGGCCAAGCGCCAATGCGGCCGAACGTAGCGCCAGAACCGAGTCAGCACCTCGCGCTTCTTCAGGCACGCCGGGCAGAAGCTGCCCTTCTCCGGCAGCAACAGTCCGCAGTGCGGGCAGGTTCTGTGCTCGTACTCCTTCAGGTCGAACTCCGGGGCCTTGCTCCCCTTGCACGCGTCGCTCAGGCTCTTGGCAATGCGGGCGAATGTCTCGTTGTAGGTGTTCGTGTAGCGCACCAGTTCGACCTTCCGGCCGTCCAACTGGGCCTCCAGCGCCGCGCGGCCCACCCGGTGCACGGAGCGCACTTCCTTCACGTCCGCCAGCGCCACCTCCACCAGCGGGGCGCGGACCTCCCCGTCGCCGAAGGTCAGCACACGCTGATCGCTCACCGCGAGCCAGCTTCGGCCGAACGTCCCGTCCGGCGCAATGTCGCTCTCGGTCAACAGCACGAGCTGCTCGCCGGGCCGGAGCAGGCGCTCTATCTGCGTGCGTTTCTCGTCCATGGGAGCGCTACGGGAGAATTGGAACGAACGGGCCAGTGCTGCCCGCGGACCCCAGGGCACCCCAAACCACGTTCCGACCGCCCTGACGGAAGCCCGTGATTCTCTCACATTTCGCCCCACTCCGCAAGAGGTTTCTTTTGGAGCCATGCCGCCGCCGAGAAGGACCTTCGAGGATGGCTCGGCAGGTAAGCTCGATCCTTGTCTGGCCCCGGTTCATCTGCTAACATGGGACGGGCGAGGTGCTTCTTCCCCCTTGAAGCGACCGTCGAGGTTCGGGGTTGTCAGGGCGGCGGCCCCGCCATACCTGAAGGCCAAACACTCATGCGCAACGGTTCAGCAGGGCGCCGGGACGGTGTAGCGCGCGGGCACTATCTGCCCGTCTTGAGCCTGCTGCTTGTCATCTTCGTCGCCGTCCGGCTGACGATTCAGTCCTGGCCCAGCGAGCACAAGAGGCGCGTGGCCGCTTACAGTGACGCGCTGAAGCACATTCCGGAGAACTTCGTCAAGGAGGTTGACGAGGAGAAGCTCCACAAGGGGGCCATGGAAGGCATGCTTCGCAGCCTGGGTGACCGCTACAGCGGCTACATGGACCCGGGCGAGATGCTGAGGCTCGCTGAGATCACCGAGGGCGAATACGGGGGCGTCGGCATTCGGATACGTCCCCATCCGGCCGGCGCCGTCATACTGGACGTCTACGATGGGCCGGCAAAGGAGGGCGGCGTCGAAGTGGGCGACATCATCGTGGGGGTGAACGATCGGAGCACGGAAGGCATGGCGATTGACGAGTTGGTCAAACTGACCAAGGGTGTGCCGGGCACAAACCTCACGTTGAAACTTCTGAAAGGCCGCACGGGCCGCAATGAAGCCGTCCCGTTGACCCGCGCGAAGATACGGGTCGAGAACGTCAGCCACGAGGTCGCCGAACCCGGCATCGGCATCGTCCGGATCACAGTTTTCAATGGGCACACGGGCGAGGACGTCCTGGCTGCCTTGCAGGCCCTGAAAGCGGAAGGCGCCCTCAAAGCTCTCATCATCGATCTGCGGGGCAACGGCGGCGGGCTGTTGGATCAGGCCGTTCAGGTCTGCGACCTGTTCGTGGCTGAGGGTCTGATCGTGAAGCTCCAAAGCCGGCTGGATCAAGAGCGCCTGGAGATGGACGCCGGGCCGGAGGTTGCCGTGCCGATAGAGGTGCCGATCGTCGTTCTGGTTGACGGTGGTTCCGCCAGCGCGAGCGAGGTTGTGGCCGGCGCGCTGCAGGCCCTCGGCAGGGCCACAGTGGTGGGCGCGAAGACCGTGGGCAAGGGGTCTGTCACCAGGAATCACCCCTTGCCGGACGACTCCGGCGTGAGACTGACGGTGGCGCACTACACGGTGGCTTCGGGTCAGGTGATCGAGGGTAATGGTATTGAGCCGGACGTCAAGGTGGGCGAGATTCAGCCGCCGCCCAAGTCCGCTGACGGCGAGGAGATCGCCGAGTGGATAGAGGCTCTCATGGAGGCCAGGGAAGTTCAGCACGCCAGGGCCATCGAGGTTCTGAAGCGGCAGCTCGCGGCCGACACTCAAGGGTCAAGAGATCGAAGGGGCAACGGAAGTCCAAGAGTCCAAGAGTAAAGGCCAAGCCGTGCCCCCTTTCGACCCTTCGACTCTTTGACTCTTTGACCCTTGAGGGTGGCGGCTATAACGTCGTAGACGTAGGGGAGTGCGTACTCGTTGGGAAGGGCGTTTCATGCCGGAGCCTCGCACCAAGATCGTGGCCACCGTCGGGCCGGCTTGCGACGATGAGTCGACGCTGGCGCGCATGGTGGAAGCCGGAACGGATGTGCTCCGGCTGAACTTCTCGCATGGCACGCATGAGCAGCACGCCAGGACGATCGAGCGCATCCTTCGCGTGCGCAAGGGCCTGGACCTGCCGGTCGCGATACTGCAGGACCTCCAGGGACCTCGCATCCGCACCGGTCGGCTCCGCAACCCCGAGGGCGTGCGCCTTGTCGCCGGGCGGCGGCTGACGATTGTGGCCGGCGACTTCCCGGGCGACGAGGACAGGATCGCGACGGGCTACGAGCATCTGGCGGAAGACGCCCGGCCGGGCAACGTGATCCTGTTGAGCGACGGCGGCATCGAGCTCAGGGTCCTGGCCGCGGAGGGCGGCGAAGTCCACTGCGAGGTGGTGGCGGGCGATATCCTGGGCGAGCGCAAGGGCATGAACCTGCCGGGCGTGGACCTGTCGATCCGGGCGCCCACGGACAAGGACCTGGCCGACCTGGCATTCGGAGTGGGGACCGGCGCGATCGACGGCGTGGCGCTTTCGTTCGTTCGCTCGGCTCAGGACGTGCTGCGGCTGAAGGGCGAGTTGGAGCGCCTCGGCGCGCCCGACATGCCGGTGATCGCCAAGATCGAGCGGCCCGAGGCGGTCGAAGGGCTCCCGGCGATCCTGGAGCACGTCGACGGGCTGATGGTCGCACGGGGCGACCTGGGCATCGAGATGCCGCCCGAGAGCGTCCCAGGCGCCCAGAAGCGGATCATTGCGGCAGCTAACCGCGCCTGCGTGCCGGTGATAACGGCCACGCAGATGCTCGATTCGATGGTACGTAACCGCCGGCCCACCCGCGCCGAGGCCAGCGACGTAGCCAACGCCATCCTCGACGGCACTGACGCCGTGATGCTGAGCGCCGAGACCGCCATCGGCCGCCATCCGGTGCGGACGGTGGAGACGATGGTGCGCATCGCCCGGGAGGCGGAAGAGCTGCTGCGCCAGGAGCCCATCGGCCGCGCGGCGGCCCTCACGAGCCCCAGGGCCGTGCGCGAGCAGGCCCTTGCCGAGGCGGCTTGCGAGGTGGCCCGGCGGGTGGGCGCCGGCGGGGTGGTGGCCTTCACCATGACGGGCGCCACGGCGCGGTACCTCTCGCAGCGGCGGCCCGAGTTCCCCATCTACGCCCTCACCCCGGTGGAGGCCACCTACAGACGGCTGGCCGTGGTGTGGGGGGTGCAGCCGGTGCTGTTCCCCGTGTTCGACAGCACCGATGAGATGATCGAGCGCGGTGAGGCCCGGCTGCTGGAACTTGGCTGCGTCGAGGTCGGCGAGACCCTGATCTGCGTGGCCGGCGCCTCCACCCACACGCCCGGCGGCGCGGACATGCTGAAGATACACTGCTTCGACGGGAAGAACCCCTACGTGAACGGCGCCTGAGCCCCAGGCGGGCCGTTCAGATACCAACTGCGGAGTAGATCAAATGCGGAAGCCGACCCTTGCAATGCTGAAGGCGCTCTCGGAGCTTGACGGCGTTCCCGGTTTCGAGACCAGCGTGCGCGACTTCATCCGGGCGGAACTCGACGGGCTGGTGGAGTTCGAGTCCGACAACCTCGGCTGCCTGATCTGCAAGAAGGCCGGCCGCTCGGACAGGCCGCGCATCATGGTGCCCGCGCACATGGATGAGATCGGCTTCGCGGTCAAGGACATCGCCGAGGGCGGTTGCCTGCGCTTCGTGCCCCTGGGCGGGTGGCTGGACCAGACGCTGCTCGGCCACGAGGTGGTGGTGAAGACCCGGAAGGGGGATTTGCGGGGCGTGATCGGCTGCACGCCGCCCCATATGATGCCG
>CAZXDF010000062.1:0-4724 GCA_964639345.1 uncultured candidatus Brocadiaceae bacterium
CGATGCTGGACCCGGCAGCTCCACAACGTTACCATCACTCATGGCGTATCCACTCCTTCCTTGTAAGGTGGGTGACCCGAACTGAATCACCCAGGATACGCCACCTTCCCCTCCTCGTCTAAACACAACTTTCGGTTATAATTCTGATTGGGCAAAGGGCTGCTGTTCTTGGGCCTGTTGCGTCACGGAGAACGGTAAGAACGTTGCCTGGGACTGGGGAATGAGAGCATAGCGTGGTTCCCATGGCTGGTTCGCTGCCCGAAAGCCACGGGCATCTCGCGCACGAGCGAAGGAAACCTGCAGGATGCCTTTTCATGGCCGGTTGGTCCATCGCGCCGGATTCTTGTCCTTTATGGTCGGCAAGTGCTTGTGGCGCGACTGTCGCGTCTGGCCTTTGAGTCAGCTACGGCTTTTCAAGCGGCTTTCGCGTTCCGCTCCGCCCGTGTGGACGAAGTTCAAGGATCATCGTCTGTCTTTGGTTCTGTCGCACGCGCTCAGGGAGATCCCGTTCTTTGGCGATCTGTCGAGAGGGCTGGAAGAGCTGGCCCGGGAGCAGCCGATGGAGGCGCTGAGACTCTTCCCGGTGCTGAGGAAACGCGAGCAGCAGGAGAACGGGGATCGGCTAATGGCCCGTGGCGTCCACGGAGGCCGGATACACGCCAAGAGGACCAGCGGCTCAACGGGCGAGCCGACGCGCTTCTGGCATGACCACTCGCGTGACGCGATCCGGCTGCTGGGCACGTATCGTGACAAGATGTATACGGGGTGGCGCCCGGGCGACGCCGTCGCGCTCATAGACTCATCCCTGGGAATGTTCTGGCGCACGACGCCGGTCTATCGGTTCCTGAACGCGCTTTCAGGGACGTATATGGGGCTCAACACGCAACACATGACGCGCGAAGGCAACGAGGCATTCCTGCGCCTGCTGGAGCGCCGGCGGCCGCCGTTTCTCCGCTGCATCGCCTCCGCGGCGTACGAGTTTGCCCGGTGCATAGAGGTTGACGATGCCATAGACCGGGCCCGCCGCCTGAACATGCGGGCCGTCATCTGCTCCTGCGAGACCCTCTACCCGTTCCAGCGGGAATGCATCGAGCACGTGTTCGGCTGCCGCGTGTTCAACCTCTACGGAAGCCGGGAGATGGACGTCATCGCCATGGAGTGCGCGGCACACCGCGGCCTGCACGTGAGCGCCGACAACGTGCTGGTTGAGGTCCTCGACGAGAGCGACCAGCCGGTTCGTGCGGGGCAGCGGGGACGGATCGTTGTGACGGACCTCTGGAACCTGGGCTTCGGCCTGATCCGCTACGATCTTGGCGATGAGGGGAGCTACCTCGCGCCCGACGAGGAACCGTGTCCTTGCGGGGTGACATTTCCCCGGCTCGCGGGTGTGGAAGGGTGCATCACGGACTTTCTCGCCCTTAGGGACGGCACGCGCAGCCACGGTGGGTCATTGGCCGGCGAGATCCTCTCCGTGCCCGGGGTGAGGGGACTTAAGATCGTGCAGGAAACGGTGGATGACTTCAGGCTTTGGATCGTGGGAGACAGCGAACTCGTCGTGGGCAAGGCCGAGGAGCTGATGCATAAGTTCGCCCCGGAGGCGAGAGTCCGCGTGTGTTTCTGCGACGAGATTCCTCGGACCCGCGGGGGAAAACGTGCGTTCGTCGTTTCAAATGTCGGCCGGGTGGGTGTCGGTCTAGATCTGCAAGGGCCCGGTCGCCGAATGCCTTGAAGAGGGCGTGATAGAGCAGCACGAAGCGCGTGCAGCGCTTGGCCACTTCCTCCTCCGGCGGCCCACTCTCCTGCGAGAAAGGGGGGTGAGACATGGGGTGCTTCCGGCAATTGGTTCACAACACCGGCAAGAGCCGGAAGGCGATCATCGGCATGGCGAGACGGTTGGCCATCCACCTATGGTGCATGGCAAGGCGCGGCGAGATGTATTGTGCGGGACTGGGCGTAGGCTTACCATCCGCACGGACTCGAATATGACGTAACCAGAGGCGAGGAGGAGCGGTCCGGATTGAGAACAGGTTGAGAACGGAGGAATCGACCGATTCGGCGGTCACGGGAAGTCACGACCGCTTCTCTCACAGCAACTGGCACAAGAAGCGGGAAGGGGTCAACTGTAGACTCAATTCTCCTTCAGGCACGTTAGCCGAGGATACGGCCCTTGGCACAGTCTGACCCACGCAGCGACCGGGCGCTGATCGAGGCGGCCAACCGGGGGGATGAGGCCGCCTTCGAGGCCCTGTACTACCGCTATCGGGACTGGGTCGTGCGCCTGGCCTGCCGCTTCACGGGAAGCCGGGAGGACGCCCTCGATGTGCTCCAGGACACGTTCGCCTACCTCCTGAAGAAGCTCCCTCGCCTTCGCCTCACCGCCCGCATGACCACGTTCCTTTACCCCGTGGTCAGGCACCTGTCCATCCGCCTCGCGCGCAAGCGGCGGCGACACGTGTCGGATGAGGGGGCCCTTGACGAAATCCCCGCGCCCGAAGAAACGGGTTCCTCCAGGGCCGAACTGGCGTCTGCCTTGAGCGCGCTGCCCGAGAAGCAGCGGGAGGTCCTGCTGATGCGCATTGTGGACGAGATGAGCCTGGCCGAGATCGCGGAGGCGCTGAAGATCCCCCTTGGCACGGTTAAGTCAAGGCTACACAACGCCTTACGCACCCTGCGCGGCGACGAGCGGACGCGGCGCTACTTCCTTGAGTGACGGGTTTTCGATTTGCGATTTCGATCCTTCTTCGCCTGCGAATGAACCTTTGCCTGCCCCCGCCGGCTTAACCCCTTGGAGACACGGCGATGAACGAACACCCCAACGAAACGAGCGGCCCTGACCTCGAAGCGCCCTCGCACCTGGTCCGGGACATGTGCGCCCTTCACGGTGAGGGGCCGCAGGTGCCGCGCCGGGTGGACGGCGCCATCCTGGGCATGGCCCGCCGGCGGTTGGCGCGGCGCAGGCGTCCCGTCCGGGTGCTGCGCTTGGCGGCCATGGGGGCAGCGGCAGCGGCCGTGTTGGTGGTGGCGGTCACGCTCACGGTGGGGCCGCGGCGGGAGCAGGCGGTGGCCGTGGCGAGGGAAGACGTCGACCGTAGCGGCACGGTGGACATCCTCGACGCTTTCGCCCTCGCCCGCCGCATTGAGGCCGGGCCGGCGCAGAGCCGCGAATGGGACATGAACGGTGACGGGGCCGTCGATCGGAAGGACGTGGACGTGGTCGCGATGGCGGCCGTGAGTCTGGAAAGGGGAACGCTGCAATGAAGAAGCTCATCACGCTCGCAATGGTCTTGCTGGTCGGCATCGCCGCAGCACGCGGCCAGGGGCCGGCTCAGGCGGAGAGCCGCCCGGCCGCCGTCCGGTTCGAGGCGGTGGCGGTCTATGTAGATTCGGGCAAGGCGCCGCTGGCGGCCTACCAGTTCGAGCTGGCCGCCGAGGTGGGCGAAGTGACGATCGTCGGCATCGAGGGCGGCGAGCATGCGGCCTTCAGGGAGCCGCCTTACTACGACCCGGCCGCGCTCCGGAAGCACCGGGTCATCATCGCCGCCTTTAGCACCGGCCGCGACCTGCCTGTGGGCAGGACCCGCGTTGCCCGCATCCACGTCATGGTCACCGGCGACGTGGAGCCGCAGTACGCCATCGACCTTCAGGTCGCCGCACGGTCGGACGGCAAGCGGATCGAAGCCGAGGCAACTCTGGCGCAAGGAGAAGAAGGATGAGTAAGAGAAAGATCACGGTCAAGGGAACATGGATCGTCCTGCTCGTCAGCGGTATCGCGGCGGTGCTTGCGGGCATGTTCTTACCTGCTGGATGTGGCGCACGTCGCGAAGCTGCCTGTAGGGACTCGATGCGTCAGACTGGTTTGGGGATGCTTCAGTATGCTGCGGGTCACGGACCGGTGCTCGGCAGAGCCGGCCGGCCGTTGTCGGGCCCGCCATTGTCGGACGAAGAGATATGGGTGATTGCGCGCCCTACGGTTGAAGCCGTGCCTGCGCCGGAGGAGGAAGGCCCCGGCAGTGGAGCGCTGGTGGCGACGCTCCCCGGGGAGGAGAAGGAGGTCGCCGTCCCGCTGAAGCACACGGACGTGAAGGCGACCATCAGCGGCTACATCGCCACGGTCGAGGTCACCCAGCAGTTCCACAACCCCTTCGACGTGAAGATCGAGGCGGCCTACGTCTTCCCGCTGCCGCAGAACGCGGCGGTCAACGAGTTCATCATGACCGTCGGAGAGCGCCGCATCCGGGGCATCATCCGCGAGCGCGAGGAGGCCGAGCGCATCTACCAGGAAGCCCGGCGCCAGGGCTACGTCGCCTCGCTCCTCACCCAGGAACGCGCCAACATCTTCACCCAGAAGGTCGCCAACATCGAACCCGGCAAGGCGATCGACATCAACATCAAGTACTTCCACACGCTGGCCTACGCGGACGGCTGGTATGAGTTCGTGTTCCCGATGGTGGTGGGCCCGCGCTTCAACCCGCCGGGGTCAACCGACGGCGTCGGGGCGGTCGCGCGGAGGAAGCGCCGCATCTCCGGCCAGAAGACCGAGGTCCAGTACCTCAGGCCCGGCGAGCGCAGCGGTCATGACATCAGCCTCGCGGTGGATATCGACGCCGGGGTGGCCATCGAGGAGATCGCCTGCCGAAGCCACGTCATCACCAGGAAGCAGACCGCGCCCGAGAAGGCGGAAGTCGCGCTCGGCCAGTTCGACCGCATTCCGAACAAGAATTTTG
>CAZXDF010000063.1:0-4353 GCA_964639345.1 uncultured candidatus Brocadiaceae bacterium
GGTCAACATGCTGAACGCCGAGGCCGGCAGGTCCGGCATCGCCTCGCCTTCGTAGCGCAGCCCCCGGCGCATGAACGATGCGCGCACGTGCAGGCCCCTGCCGTCCGGAAGGCTCTCCAGAATGCGTATCATGCCCTCGATGTCCCTCGGAGCCATGAGGCCCGGGTCCCCGGCCAGGTCGAACATCAGGCTCGTCCAGCCGTCGCAGACGACTATATTGATCAAACTACCCGGCCGCGCGTCCTCCGGGACCTGTATCTCGATCCTGCGCACGCTTTCGGCCCCCTGGAACTCCTTGAGCCTCACCAGAAGCTCCACCGTTCCCCCGGGCGCCACCTCGCGCCGGGGAATGGTGAGCCCCTCGATGAATGCTGCCTGTATGCCTTCCTCGACTTCAAGCTCCACCTCCAGGCCCGTGATGTCGGTCTGGGCGAACTCGTTGAACGTCAGCATGGCCGCCGGCATGTAGACAAGCTGCATGACGGGCCTTACGACGCCCGCGCCGGCGTAGCGGGTTTCCATGACGACGGGCTCGCTGCGCCCCTGGAGCGAGATGCTAGACTTGATCCGCACCGTAAGCAGGTCGCCGGAGCCTTCCCAGCGCAGCCCGCTGAGGGCCGCCACGAGGAAGCTCCAATAGGGGGCCATCTCCCATTGACCTGCCACCTGGTATCGGTATGTCACGTCGCGGGTGCCCTTGACCTTCACCGTGCAGGGGAACATCGGGGCCTTGACGCCGAGGCGCCCGACGATGGCCGTTTCAGCGTCCCGCGTGAGGCTGCCCACGATCTTCTCCGTCGAGCTTATCTTGAAGGAATGCTGGGCGGACGGCACAACCGCCTGCACCCTGGCCACCCCGAGCGGGTAGTTCATCCGGCCGCCCTCGCCGTACATCGGGTGCCCGAACGCAAGCACCTGATTCCCGTCCACCTGCGTCAGGGTGCCCATGCCAGCGATGTCGATGTCGCCCGTTACGAAAACGGCCCCCACAGGCACGCCTGGGACCAGCTTGATCTCCCCGGCCGGCCCTCCGGGCCCGGCCTCGCGGACGCCCGCCCCGCCCTGTATGGGCACGAGCCCCGAGGCCGAGAGCGTCGGCGCCAACGCCGCCAGCGACCCCGGCCCGCTCCCGCCCACCGAGAGGGGCAGCGGCAGCCGGCTGAGCGCCGCCGCACCGCCCGACGGCAGCATTGCCCGCACGGCCCCCGGCAGATCGGAACCCGACCACACGGGCCCGGGCCGGCGCATCCCGAGCGGCAGCGCCATCTTGCTGAAGGCCGCGAGCAGGACCGGATCCTCCGGTCCGCGCGCCTTGAGGGTCGCATCCAGCAGCGAGCGCACGTCGCGACCCAACGCCCTCCGATATGCCGCCCGGCGCGCCCCCTGGTCCTCCGGCTTGGCGGCGCGCTCGATCTCCCCGGCCAGCCACATCTCCTCGATCGGCGTGACGCCTGCCAGGGGGATCTTGCAGAACGACCACCCGTAGGCCAACGCGCCCAGCAGCTTTCCGTCGATGTAAATGGGGCTCCCGCTCATGCCCGCGATCGTCCCCGCCTCGTCCACCACGCGACCGGACATCCTGATCAGCACCACGGTGCCCTGGGCGTGCCAACTGCGGAGCGTGCCGAGCACCTCAACGTTGAACCTTTCGATCCGCGTGCCCTCGAACGTGCTGAGCCCGTATCCCTTCATGCCCGGCCGAACGTCGGCAACCCGCATGATGGGCTGCTCCCGGCCGGCCTCTGCCTCCTGCCCGAGGGCGACCGCCGCCTCACCGCAGAGGGTCACGAGGAGAATCGCCGCCAGAACCCAACCGCCGGCCCCGCCCCGCCCCCGCCGCGATCGCGGGGTGCTGAGAGTGCTCGGCGCCCTGTCTTCGGCCTGCGAACTTGGTCCCACGAGAGTTCCCTCCATATCTGACGTGGAAAGGAATAGCCGCGCGCCCCCCTCCAGCAGCCAGCCATAGCGCCGCGGCACTGCCAATTCAGCTCACCCAGTGTACCGGGCAGCGCCAAGGGACGTCAAACGACCTTCCGCGGGGAAGAATCCGGCCGCACCCCTTGCCGGATTGCAGAAGTGGGTTATAATAAGGGTGTGGCTGTTCCAGCTGACGGCGGGTGTACGCGCACGCGGGCCTCGTTCCCTAATCTATCTATGGCTTAGGAATACCTTGTCGGGCAGGGTTCCGGACCATATCGTCCAGCAGGTCGCCGGATCTGTCAACCTCGTCAAACTGATCGGGCGGCATTGTGACCTCAAGCCCAAGGGCAGGAGCTATTGGGCCTGCTGCCCGTTCCACAAGGAAAAGACCCCCTCCTTCAAGGTCGATCCCGACAAGGGCGTATTCTACTGCTTCGGCTGCCACGAGGGAGGAAATGCCTTCACGTTCCTGCAGAAAGTCGAGGGCCTGAGCTTTCGCGAGGCCCTGGAGCAACTGGCGCGCGATGCGCACGTCGACCTGAGCCAATTCCGCGCAGCGGGCGCCCCGAGCACGGGAGAGTTCGAGCGCCTGCGCCAGGCCTGCGCCCTGGCGGCGGCCTACTACGAGAAGTGCCTGGAGAAATCAGAGGCCGCCCGGCACGCGCGCGAGTACCTGCGGGGGCGGCAGATCAGCGAAGAGTCCATCGCCCGCTGGCGACTGGGCTACGCGCCCGAGGGATGGGAGAACTTCTTGAAGTTCGCGCTGGGCCGCGGCCGGGACGAGGACGAGCTCGAGTCGGCCGGCCTCGTCAAGCGCCGCGATCAGGGCGAGGGCTGCTACGACGCGTTCCGAAACCGCCTGATGTTCCCGATCGGCGACCGCGGCGGCGCGGTGATGGGTTTCGGCGCGCGGGCGCTCAGCGACGAAGACCAGCCGAAATACCTCAACAGCGCGGAAGGACCGCTCTTTCACAAGGGACGCTGTTTCTACGGCCTGTCGGAGGCTCGCGAGGCCGTGCGGGCCGAACGTTGCGCCGTCATCGTGGAAGGCTATACGGACGTGATAATGGCCCATCAGCACGGCGTGGAGAACGTGATGGCCGTGCTGGGGACGGCCCTTACCGAGGACCACGCCCGCGCGCTCGGGCGGATGTGCGAAAGGGTGATCCTGGTCTTCGACGCCGACGAGGCCGGTCAAAGGTCCGCTGTGCGCAGCATCGAGGTGCTGCTGGGCGAGGAGCTGGACGTGCGGGTGGCCGGGCTGGAAGGAGGGCTGGACCCGTGCGAGTTCCTGCTGGCCAGCGGGGCCGAGGCGTTTCGGCAGCGCCTGACCGAGAGCGAGGATTTCCTGGATTTCAAGATCCGCTGCGCCCGCGAGGCCCACGATACTGAGACGGTCGCCGGCCGGGCCAGGGCGTTCGACGAAGTTGCCCAGCTCGCCCTGTGCATTGGAGACAGGGCGCGGCAGGACATGCTCATCCGCCGCGTGGCCGATGAGTTCGGGCTGCCCGTGCAGAGCGCATACGACTCGGTGGGGCGGCTTTCGTCTCAGCGAGGACGCAGCGCCGCCGGCCCGCGGGCGGAAAGCGGCGAACCCGGCGACCGCTCGCTACGCGGCGGGCAGGTACTGGGGTTTACGGCGCTGCTCCTGGACAATCCACAGCTCCAGCACCGGGCCGCCGCCGAACTCGACGGGGCGTGGGTGCCGGGGGGGCCGGAAGGAGAGCTGCTGGCGCGGCTGCTCGAGCGTTGCGAGACATCGGGGCCGAGCGACGCCTCCGAGTTCGCTCGCTGCGTGACCGAGCCCGAAATGGCCTCGATGGTGGCGCGGCTGGTAGCTCTGTGCACGGGCGAAGCGGGCCGCGACGCCGAAAGGAAGTGCGAGCGCACCCTGAGTGAGTGGCGAAGATACTTCGAGCGGACCCAGGCGCGGGATGTGATGAGCAAGCTCACGACGAGGACCACGACTGCCGCGCCGACGAGTGCTGCGACGACACCCGGGCCTGCGGCATCGGAAGCGCCCGGCGGGGAAGAATCCGAAGACGACCTCTTGCTCAAGGCGCAGAGGATCTACAAGCGTCAGGACAGCGAACACCCCTTCAATCCGCGTAAGGATGCCAGATGAAGCAACAGACCAAGGGCCAGGCGCCGGTTCCGGGTGAGGAGATCAAGAACCTCATCGACAAGGGTCAGGAGAAGGGATACCTGACTTATGAGGAGATGAACGACCTTCTGCCCGAAGACGCCGTCAGCCCGGAGTACATCGACGAGATCCTTCTCGCCCTCGATCAGAAGGGCATCGACCTGCTCGACGAGACGGACCTGGAAAAGGCCGCCCAGAGTGAGGCGGCCGCGGGAAAGGAAGAAGCAAAGGGAAAGGGAGTGCCGGAAGACCATGCGCCGCAGGCCGGGCAGGAGCAGGAGAAGGCGGCA
>CAZXDF010000064.1:0-3939 GCA_964639345.1 uncultured candidatus Brocadiaceae bacterium
CAACCTGCCCCGCGAAGACGAGTCCGGGTTCTATGTCAGACTTGGGCGGGTGCTTCCGTCACTGACCGAGATGATGTAGCAAGCCTTTGCGTCCGGCAAGCTGGAGATGCTTCTGGACGGCGGCGGTCTCGGTGGCTTCCATATTGGACCGTTAACAGGAGCGCTAAGGCGGAGGGGGCCACGACCTCGCCCTGGACCCCGCTATCAACCCGCGACCTGGTGTCCGAAACGGCACTGGGGGGGCGCTTCGGAAGGGATCGCGACAGCGACCGAGGCGAATGGCAGCGAAAGGGGAGGGCGGCTTAGGCCGGCGAGAGACCGTGGCACAAATCTATGCCGCCAAGCAGATTACGCCAAGATCGGCGCGGTCTTCTGCGGCAATCCGGACGCGCTCCCGCTCGAAATCGAAGTCGATCATGCGCGAGGGCGTCTTCTCTTCTACTGTGTATCGGGCCCCCGATATGAACCCTCGACCTGACGCCTACGCACGTTGTTGCGCAAGTCTTTCCAAAGCAAGGAGATGTGGCTCCGGGCGTGAAGATGCGTCGACGAAGGTCTTCACCATCGGTTCGAAGTTCCGCCAGCTAGGGGTGCCATCTTCTTCTTTCGCAACCTCCTTGCTCCCGGTATGAGATGCGTATTGAAGGAAGGTGTGATGTCGCGACCATATATCGTTTGATAGCACCTATTGCTGGCAGAACGGGCGGTGCCTCCGTCTTGGTCGCGGTCAGCGGACCTACCTGGCTCCTCTCGCGGCACACCCTATTCGGGAACGGGAACGGGGCGCCCCAGTCTGTCCCAGCCGACTGCATCCCCGCCCTCCAGGCGGTAGGGTTGCGGAAAGATCCGCAGCGATCGGTCTTCCAGGGGCAGATGGACACGCTCGTGGCCGAGCCGGGCGGAGAGTTTCAGGGCGATGGCGATTTCCAGCGCTTGCCGGTAGTCGTGGCCGCTGCACAAGGCCTCCCCGCCAGTGTCGAACGCCTCCAGGAGCCGGCAGATGGCCGAACGGAAGAGGCTCCCGCACGGGGCGTTGAAGAACTCCGGGTGGACCGGGGTAGACCTGGCGCCATGGCCCCGTACGAGCACTGGTTTGGGACCGGCGATCCATACCTGCCCGTCCTCCCCGCAGGCCGAAACCAGGCAAGGTACGCGCCCACGGCCATCCGGCTCGGGTATCTCGCAGATTATGCCTCCGGAAAGCCCCAGACGGCCGTAGGCCCCACCGTCCAGCTCCCAGTCCTCGGCTCCCGGCGGCAGCCACCAGGCCGGATCGCCCGGCACCGTCCAGCCCTCGACCCATTCGACGTCCATGTCCGTCAAGAAACGCAATACTGCGAGCTCGACACACCCCGCTCCGGACACCTCGCATGCGCGGCTGTCATTGCGCGCCCCCAGCAAGGGGATAGCTGCCGAGGTGAGCCGGCCGATGTTTCCGGCCCGCACCCACCGGACCGCGTCCACCCCGTGAGAAACAAGCCAGAAGGAAGTGCCACAGCCCAGCGCCGTGCCCCGCTCGCGGCACACGCGAACCATCTCATCGGCCTCCTCCAGCGACACCGCTATGGGCTTCTCGCACGAGACTGCCCTGACGCCGGCCTCAGCGCACGCGATCACCGCCGCCGGCGACTCCACCACCGGCAGGACGATGGAGACAATGTCGGGAACCTCCTCGGCCAGCAGCTCATCCACCGTGTCGTAAACGGCCTTGGCGCCGTAATGGTCAGCGAAGCGCTGCCTTCGGTCCCTGGCCCGGTCCACCATGGCCACGATTTCACAGTCCGGATGCTGGGCGTAGGCCCGCATGTACCTGCGGCCCCATGAGCCCGCTCCGCCTACCACCGCCACCTTGTAACGCTTCTTCTGGTCCATTACGGCTTTCCTTGCCAATCTGTCCGCCTGTAAGGATGGGTCCGGCAGAAATCACACGCGTCTGCTCCGCGATGGAGCAGAGCGTTCCGGCCGATTGTCGTCTTATATCAGGAAGCGTGCACCTGAGACAAGGACATGCAGATGCTTTCCCCTCCAGCCCGTTGCCTGGACCACATGCGTCCCTTAACCCGGCGCGAATGCTCCCAGCCGGAGCCAGGCGGCGGCTATCACGGCCTCAAGTGCACCAGAGCGCAGTTCGACAGGGTGGCTGCCCTGAGCGTTGAGGGGCTGTCGAAGTCGGCCAAGCGCCTGACCTTCCCCGACTTTTTCACGGCTGTGGGTGCATTTCTCTCTTTCGTCGCGGCCCTGATCGGAGTAGGATGGCGCCGTCAGGCGCTCGTCTCGCGCCCGGCCGCAGTTCAACAGCCATCAGTGAAGGAGGCACCGGGCACATGACACCGCGTGAGATCGTTCTGGAGCAGATTCACCACCGAGAGACCGAACAGATTCCCTACACGCTGGCGTTCGAGCCGGAGGTGGGAACCCGGCTTGACGAGCAGCTTGGCGGCGAAGCCTGGCGCGAGAGGCTGATCCCCTACATTGCCCAGTGCGGTGGCGTCGCGAGATCCACGAAAGAGGAACTCGATGTCACGCATCATCGAGACGCGTTCGGCACGGTCTGGCGAACGGACGAACTGCCCCCGGTGGTTGTGGAACCGGGGCTCAAGGCACCGAGCTTCGAGGGCTATGCCTTTCCATCGGTCGGCGCATTCCTGGACCAATCCGCGAAGTCCGACGCGAAGAGGAATGTCGGCGAGTCGCCGGATTCGTTCACCATCGCCTCCATAGGTTTGTGCCTGTGGCAAAGCTGGTACGTGCGGGGATTCGAGGCCACACTGATGGACTGTGTTACCGAGGAGGACTTCTACGGCGAGCTGCTCGAACGGATGACCGAGTTAACCCTGGCATTGGTAGCGGAGTGCGCGGACATACCGGCCGATGCGATCATGATGGGGGACGATTGGGGATGCCAGCGGGGCGTCATGATCGGGCCAGAACGGTGGCGCAGGTTCTATAAGCCGCGCTATGCCAGGATCTTCGACGCCATCCACGACCAGGGCAAGCTGGCCATCATGCACTGCTGCGGAAGCGTGGCCGACATCATGGGCGACATCGTTGAGATCGGCCTCGACGTGCTGGAGAGTGTTCAGCCGGAGGCCGCCGGCATGAATCCATATGCGCTGAAGGGGGCGTGGGGCGACAAGATAACTTTCTGGGGGGGGTTGGGGAGCCAGCAGACGATTCCCTTCGCGACGCCGCGTGAGATTCGCGCGGAGATACGACGCCTCCGCAGCGAGATGAGCCGAGGCGGCGGTTATATCCTGGCGCCGGCCAAGCCACTCCGGCCCGAGACACCGACCGAGAATGCGGTCGCCGTTGTCGAGGAGTTTCTCGCCGGCTAGGCCTCACCGTGAGCGGGAATCGCCGTGACGCTGCCTTCAGGACGGAATGCGGCTTCCCCGGCAGCCTGATGGGTCAAACCGGCTACGGGGAACAGGAAGGCCCCCACAGGAAGCAGCCGGCGGTGGATCAGGAGCCGTGCAGCCGCTGGTCCCAGTCGAAGCCCCTTGCCGTGACCGTGCTCTCAATCCGTTGGATGCGGCGGTCCAGGCGCTGGTAGATTCTGTTCAACCGGCGCAGCGCGAGGGTTCTGTTGCTTTCGTAGGATTCGTAGAACTCGCGGTCGAAATCGCTGCTGAAGGTCACAACGGGTTCCTTCTTCATCAAGAGGGCGGCAAGAACGTAGACGACGACCATCGGCCACACGCCGCTCATGACCAAGAGCGCCACCGCGCCCAGCCGCACCCAGAAAACGGATACGTCAGCGTATTCGGTTATCCCGCGGCACACGCCGAGGATCATCCCTCTGACCCCTTCCCGCTTCTTGTGCCAGTTGTTATGAGAGAATTGGATGGGGTTTCCTCGCTGGCTGGTCTGGAGGGAGGGGCGGAGCCCCGACCGGAGGACCAGCCAAGGACGCGGCGAACGCCACAGGCGTACGCCAGT
>CAZXDF010000065.1:0-3485 GCA_964639345.1 uncultured candidatus Brocadiaceae bacterium
CACCTGTGCACGGTCATCTTGATCTCTCCATCGGCGCGCTCGACGGTGTATTCGCCGCCCTCGCGGTCGGAGAAGTAAGTCCAGTGCTCGACGAGCTGCTCGGGTCGCCCCGCAGCAGGTCCTGCCGGATCGAGCGATACACATCGCGTGCGGTGCGCCTGAACACGGCGTCGAGGAACTCCTCCCCGTAGGTCTTCCGCAGGTAAGCGATCGTGCCGTTGGTGGTGCGATGGAAGTCCATGTGCACCTGACCGGTTTCCTTGTAGCGCATGTGCCAAGCTCTCCTCAGCGTGAAAGGCTGGCGGCGGGCAGCCCGCGTCCGTGGACATGCCTTCCCCGCCAGCGCCGCCCGAAACTGCTACTCCTAAAGTTTACCACACCCACCTTCGCCCTGCCCCGACCACCCTCCTCAGCAGGTTGCGGTGCCGCTTACCTATTTCGACAAGAACTTCACGGCCGCCTCAGCCAGCACGGCCGCGCCTAAAGGCAGCGCGTTCTCGTCTATGTCAAACTCAGGGTGATGCCACGGATGGGTGATTCCCTTCTTCTCGTTCCTCACCCCCAGGCGCACCAGACAACCCGGCACCAGCTCCTGGAAGAACGCGAAGTCCTCCGCTCCCAGGCAAGGCTCAATATCCACAATGTTATCAACGCCTAGTATCGTGCTGCCCGCGTCCCTCAGCAGGTCGCACATGCCCTCGTCATTGATCACGAGAGGGGTCCCACAAACATACTGGACCCGGCATGTCGCCCCCGCGCTGCCGGCGATGTTCCTGACGACACGCCTGATCATTCCGGGCAGCCCTCGCCTCACGGCCGGGCTCAACGTCCTGACCGTTCCCACCATCTTTACCCTGTCTGCAACGACATTGGCACTATACCCGCCCTCTATCGTGCCGATAGAGATCACCACCGGCTCCATCGGGTTCATCTGGCGGCTGACAATGGTCTGCAGGCCTAGGATAATCCGAGCCGCCGTCGCAATGGCGTCGATCGACAGGTGCGGAAGCGCGGCATGGGCCGCCCTGCCAGTAACGGTTATCGTGAGGGTGTCCGTCGAGGACATGACGGTGCCGGCCCTTATTCCAACCTGGCCGATGGGAAAGATAGGGTCGACGTGAAGGGCGATGATGGCGTGAACCCTAGGATTCGATAAGACCCCCTCCCTAATCATTGCATGGGCGCCGCCGGGAGGCACTTCTTCATTTGGCTGGAGGATGAACTTCACGTTCCCCTTTAGCCTAGCCTTCCTCCGCGCAAGGAGCATTGCGGCCCCCATGGCCATGGCCACGTGCGCGTCATGACCGCACGCGTGCATCACGCCTTCTGTCCGCGAAGAATAGGATGTCTCCCTCTGCTCGTGGATGGGCAGGGCGTCCATGTCGGTCCGGATCGCGATCGTCTTGCCCCGACGGCTCCCCCGCAGCAAACCCACAACACCCGTTCCGGCGACGCGCTTGCCGACCGCCAAGCCGTGCTCCTGCATGACCCTCTCGCCCAGGGCCGCAGTACGCTCCACCCGCCAGCCGAGCTCGGGATGCCTGTGAATATCACGACGGATCTTGACCAGCTCCGCCTTGATACTTTCGGCCTCCGCCAGAATAGCACTCTTCCTCATCGCACTCCCTCAGTTCTGTTCGCCTTCGGCGCGCCGTGCCGCGAACGCCTCAATCCCCTTCAGCAGCGGCTCAATCCTTTCGGGCAGGGTTCCTAGTGGTCCCATGTGCCCCACTCTGAACCATCGATCCTTCATCGTCCCGATGCCGTTCGCTATCCGGATCCCATGCTCGGACTCCAGGAAGCCTATGAGTTTCTCGGTCGGCACATCGGCCCAACTCTCCACGGCGGTAACGGTGCTCGAAGCGAAGCCATCGTCGGCCACAAGCTTCAAGCCGATGCTCCTGATCCCGTCCCTAAACATCTTGGCGGCCGCTCGGTGCCTTCTGATTGTATTGTCAATCCCTTCGCCTAGGATCGAAGCGAGGCTCACGCGGAGGGCCAGGATGTTGCTCGTCGCCATCGTCATCGGGTACGGGTGCCATTCCTTCCAGCGCTCCCGATAGTCCCGCCAATTCAGCAGGTTCAGATACCAGCCCCACGGCGGGTTCTCCCTTTGCTCCATTATCCGCCAGGCACGGGAGCTCACTGCGATCATCGCCAATCCGGGCGGGGCCCCCAGACATTTCTGGGAGGCGGTAACAGCAATGTCCACGCCCCAGCCGTCCATGTCGAACTCGATTCCTCCGATGGATGTCACCCCGTCAACCATCAGCGGAAGGTTGTGCTTCCTGGTGACGTTCCCGATGGCCTCGACGGGATTCACCACGCCGGTGGAGGTTTCGTTATGCACGACTATGACGGCCTTGACGTCTGGATTCGCGAGCACTGCCTGCTCGACTTTCTCAGCGGTGACGGGCATTCCCAATTCAGCGCGCACCGGGATGAGCTCGACCCCATACGATCGCGCTATCTCTTCGAGCCTCTCTCCGAAGAACCCGTTGATCCCCAGGACCGCTCGGTCCCCTTTCCCGAGCAGGCTGTTGACGCCGGCGTCCAGCCCCGCGCTGCCGGAGCCAACCATGATGAAGAGGTCCTCGCCCGTGCGAAAGATTCGCTTCAGGCTGGCCACGGTATCATTGTAGGTCTCGACCCAGGCGGCCCCGAAGTGCGGCACCACATTCTGGCCCATGCGGGCCAGCGTCTCCTCAGTAACGTCCACCGGCCCCGGAATCATCAGCTTCGGACGGTCCATAGGACACCGCGCCTCCATCTACTCCGTGAATGGAATGCTCGCCGCGAGCAGCCCAGACATTCTTTGCCAACGGCGCTGCAATTTCAAGCGGCAATCGACAGAATAGCAGGTACTCAGCGCTACATCCGAATGGCCAGCGGCGTCGCGTATCGAAGGGACATCCCTTGCCAGCGCCTCAGCCCACCCGCCCCTCGAAGCCCCCAACGGGATTGACAGGCCCGCGCGGAGGGCGTAGCATGGCAGGTAGGAAGTCCAAAGCAATGCTCCCAGCAGGCTGGGACCACCAACCACTGAGGGAACCGCAATGGCCGAGAGATGCCCGCGCGACGACAGGACTAAGGGGAACGCGAAGGACGTCACAGAGGTGACATGTCCCGACTGCGGCACGCAGATCGAGTTCTGGGGCGCAGAGCAGACGCGAAAGTGTCCCGACTGCCGTGCGGAGGTCGCCCTGCCTGCGGCTGAGACTGAATAAGGCGCCTGGCCGGTTCAGCGTCGGCGCAACGGCCGAGGCCGCCCACAGGGTGAGCAGGCCTCTCGACGGTGGAACGTGCCTGCCTTCTTCGGGACTAGTGCCTTGTCAACCTTGGTTTGGCAGGTGCAACTGCCAAACCCCCATGGGTAGCGCCGCCGTCCTCGGCGGCGGCGGAGGCGAGACGCCTCCGCTACCCCGGGTGAGCGGAACTCCTCGACCCATCATTTCCGACTTGACAAAGCACTAACGGATCGCCCT
>CAZXDF010000066.1:0-5557 GCA_964639345.1 uncultured candidatus Brocadiaceae bacterium
CCACGCGATGTCGGATATGAAAAGACCGTCTACCTCAAGGCCGTGCTGCTCGGAGGATTTGCCTACGTCTCGGCTTTCGCGGCGCTCCTGGCATTCGGGCCTGCATAGTTGTAGCCGGAGAGGGGCATATCGGCGAGAGCGTCGATGAGCTGATTACGGTCGCGACCTATTGGCATCGGGCCCAGGCTTACATCGCCCTTGCGGCGCTCGCCGGGGGAGCCGGCATGGGGTTTCCGGTTGAAACCCTGCCGCACGTGGGCTACCATCGCCGCCGAGCGTCTATCAAGTTGCGGGGAGCCCCCGGGAAGAACGCTGTGGCGGACGGTTCGCATGGGCAAAGAGTATCGTTACGGGAAGGTCATTCGGTGGGGACAGTATGCCATTCCGGCGGTCTTTGCCATTCTCCTCGCCGCCCTTTGGGCGGTTGGTGCGCTGGTGGGGTTTTTGTCTCCGAGGCTCCCTTCATTACTTCCTGACATCTCCCGATTGCAAGAGCTGTCCATTGCGTCTTGCGTTCTTCTTGTCCCGGGCGGGGTTCTATCGTATCTGTACTACCGTCAGGCCGGCGTGCGCGTGTCCCTGGATAACGAGGCGGTTGTCTACAGGGACCGCACTCGTATGAGGAGGATGCCGTTCGATCGCATACCGCGGGTTGCCTTCAGACCGGTTCGATACCTTGGCGGAGGGTGGGTTAGGCTGGCCTCCAAGGAGCACACGATTCGGCTTGGAGTGACCCTGGAGAATCTCCCTGGCTTCCTGCTGGAGTTGAAAGCGGCTCTGGACGAGCGGGGGCTGTCGGGACGCTACGATCGCAAGGCGTTCTTCAGATTCATGAAGAAGGCGGTGCGTGCGGACCAATCTTTTCAGAGACTGTACAGCGTCTTCTGGATGTTCATTCTGGCTTCCGCCGTTGCTTGCGCGCTTGCCATTTGCTCTGCAAACATGGTCGGGTGGAGCACTCCGGGGACGGAGTTGTGGGTGTTTGTCTCGGCGATCTGGCCCACGGTCGTCTATCTCGTAGCGGAGATTCCCTTCGCGCGGAGAGTTGCGAAGGGAGCCGATGAGCACGCGTTCACTTTCCCGCCACGCGATGTCGCACATGAAAGGACCGTTTACCTCAAGGCCGTGCTGCTCGGAGGATTCATCTACGTCTCGGCTTTCGCGGCCCTCCTGGCATTCGGGCCGGCATCGTGGTAGCCGGAGAGGGGCGAAACCTTATGGCCCATGCCGCGCTGTTGAATTCGTGACTTCCCCGAAGAGCCTGTTGAACAAGGGCACCAGTGCTCCCGCCGCCCGTCGGCTTTCCCCTTTGAGGAAGCCTCCGGCCCGGGTATATTGTCCCCACAGCGAGCGCCCTCACACCTTCTCCTTGCTGCATCAGGGACACTCCGGCGCATGGAATGGACGCGCGAAGATTACCTCGAACTGATGACATTCGGCCGCATGGAGCGCCAGATGTTCGTGGAGCTGTTCGGGCCGCTGGTCGGGCTCGAAAAGGAGTGGCGCGCCCAGGGAGCCACGCAGGAAGAGATAGACATGGTCGCGTTCGACTGGGATTACGTCCCAGCCATCGGCGCCGGCGGCAACACGGTACTTCGGGGCCGGCTCGAGGAGCGCGTCATCGAGGAGACGCCCGAGCACATCATACGAACCGACCACCTCGGCCGCACCGTGAAGCTCTGCAAAGGCATGGCGACCATCCCCCTGCCCCTGGACTACCCGGTCAAGGGCATGGACGACTGGCTCGGGTTCAAGCCGATGTTCGAGTTCCACGAGGACCGCATCGACTGGGACGCCGTCGAGGCGGCCCGCAAGGCCCAAGCCGGCGGCTCGCTGGTCGTGGCCAGCATCCCCGGCGCCTTCAGCACGCCGCGCGCGCTGATGGGCGATGAGCATGTCTGCGTCTCTTACTACGAGCAACCGGAGCTCATCCGCGACATGCTCGATACGTTCCGCGACACATCGCTCAAGGTTCTGGAGCGCGTCACGGACCGCCTGGAGATCGATCAGCTTTGCGTCCACGAGGACCTGGCAGGCAAGTCCGGCCCGCTGGTGGGGCCGCGACAGATCCGGGAGTTCATCCGCCCCTACTTCCGCGCGGTGTGGGACCTCGTGAGCGCGCGCGGGACGCGCATCTTCCAGATGGACACGGACGGCAACGTGGAGACGGTCATCGAGGATTTCCTCGACTGCGGGCTGAACAGCATCTACCCTATGGAGCCCGCCGCGGGAATGGACGCGGTGGCGCTGCGGCGGAAGCACGGCGCGCGCCTGGCGATGCTGGGCGGGATCGACAAGTTCGCCCTGTGGAAGGGCAAGGAGGAAATCCGGCAGGAACTCGAGTACAAGATGCAGCCTCTGGTGCGCGGCGGCGGCATGGTCTTCGGCCTGGACCACCGCATCCCCAACGGCACCCCGCTGGAGAATTATCGCTACTACGTGGATGCGGGCCGCGAGATTCTCGGCCTGCCGCCCCGCGACGGGAGGCGGAAGGGCTGGCGGCGGATGGGGCTATAGGTGAGGTGCCCAGGCTGCGGCGATGACGTGGCATTCCGGCACCGATACGCACACAATACGGAGGTGATCCATGGGTTTTCCAGAGGGTTTTGTCTGGGGCGCGGCAGCGGCGTCCTACCAGATAGAGGGGGCATGGAACGAGGACGGCAAGGGGATGAGCGTGTGGGACATGATGTGCCGCAGGCCGGGCGCCATCTGGGAGGGCCAGTCGGGCGACGTGGCCTGCGACCATTACCACCGCTACCGCGAGGACGTCGCCCTGATGAAGGAGATCGGGCTGGGCGCCTACCGGCTTTCGATCTCCTGGCCGCGCGTGATCCCCGAGGGCGCGGGCGCGGTGAACGAGAAGGGCCTGGACTTCTACGACCGGCTGATTGACGAGCTGCGCGCGGCGGGCATTACGCCCTACGTCACGCTTTTTCACTGGGACTATCCGTACGAGCTGTACTGCCGCGGCGGCTGGCTGAGTCCCGACAGCCCCCGGTGGTTCGCGGACTACGCGGGCGTCGTCGTCGACAGGCTCAGCGACCGCGTGCAGGACTGGATGACGTTCAACGAGATGCAGTGCTTCATGGGGCTGGGGCACTTCGGCGGCGAGCACGCGCCGGGCGACAAGTTCGCCCTGGCGCCGTTTCTTCGGGCAGTGCATAACGCCCTGCTGGCGCACGGGCGGGGCGTGCAGACGATTCGCGCGCGCGCGCGCACCGAATGCCGCGTAGGATTGGTGCCTGCGGGTTTCGTCAAGATGCCCGCCACCGATGACCCGGCGGACGTGGAAGCGGCCCGCCGCGCCATGTTCAGCATGCCGGACCGGGGGCCGCTCTCCTACTGGAACAACACATGGTGGATGGACCCGCCGCTCGAGGGTGCATACCCGGAGGAAGGCCTCAGGCTCTACGGAGCCGATGCCCCTGCGGTCCGCGACGGCGACATGGAGACTATCTGCCAGCCGCTGGACTTCCTCGGCGTCAACACCTACAGAGGGGAGTACGTCCGCGCGGGCGATGACGGGGAGCCGCAGGAGGTGCCCTACCGCCTGGGCTGGCCCGTGACCACATTCCACTGGCCCGTAATGCCTGAGTCCCTATACTGGGGCCCGAAGTTCTACCACGAACGCTACGGGCTGCCGCTGCTGCTCACCGAGAACGGGATGGCCTGCACGGACTGGGTATCACTGGACGGCAAGGTGCACGACATGCAGCGCATCGACTTCCTCCACCGCTACCTGCTCCAGCTCGAAAGGGCCATTCAGGACGGTGTGGACGTGCGGGGCTACTTCTACTGGTCCATCCTGGACAACTTCGAGTGGGCCGAGGGCTTCAAGCAGCGCTTTGGCCTCGTCCACGTCGACTACCCCACGCAGAAGCGCACGCTGAAAGATTCGGCTCATTGGTACAAGGACGTCATCGCGACGAACGGGGAGGTTCTGGGAGAACCGTAGCACGAAGAAACTCGACCCTGAGCATGGGAGAACAACTTGAGCGGACTGCTTTACCGTGAGGACCTGGACGAGGTGCGCGCGCGCCTCACAACGTGGTGGAACGGGGGCGACATCGGCCGGCCGGCCATGCACATCACCGCGCCGCGGCCCGAACTACTGCCGACCGTGGACGCGATGCCCGAACCCGAAGGCTGGGTGACCGACTACGCCACCTGCAACTTCGACTACCGCGTGAACATGGCCGCCCGCGCCTGCGCCGATACCTACTACCTGGGCGAGGCCGTGCCTGTCATCGCGCCCGACCTGGCTCCGAACTGTCTCGCCCTCTTCCTGGGCTGCCAGGGGGTCGAGAGCCCAGGCACGGTCTGGTGCGAGCCCTGCATAGAAAGCCCGGATGAAGCCGTGTTCAAGTTCGACCGGGACAACTTCTACTGGGACTTCTCCCGGCGCATGGGCCGCGAGCAGCTCCGGCTCGGCAAGGGGAAGTATATGGTCCAGTTCCCCGACCTGATCGAGGGCCTGGACACCCTGGCCGCGATGCGCGGCAGCGAACGGCTGCTCCTGGACCTGATCGAACGTCCCGAATGGGTCCGCGAGTCGCTTCGGAAGATCACCCAGTTATATTTCCACTACTACGACATCCTCTACGACATGTTCCGGGACGAGGTCGGCGGGTCGCACTACTGGAGCTGGGCGCCGGGAAGGATGGCGAAGCTCCAGTGCGACTTCTCGGCGATGATCTCCCCGGAGATGTTCGGCGAATTCATGGTGCCGGTGCTGGAGGAGATGTGCGAGCGGTTCGCGCATTGCATGTATCACTGGGACGGCCCGGGCGCCCTGCCCCACCACGACCACCTGTTGAGCATTCCGAAGCTCGACATGCTCCAGTGGACACCGGGGGCAGGCGCGGAGCCCACCTGGCACGAGCGCTGGTGGCCTTACTACCACAAGACCATCGAAGCGGGCAAGAAAGCGTTTATCGCGTCCGGCAAGGGCACCGAGGCCCTCAAGAGGCTGAAGGCGGAGTTTGGCGAGGGTTTCAAGCAGTTCCTCATAATCGCGAAAACCGACTCGCCCGCGCATGCCGAGGAGATCCTCAAGGTAGCAGAGGTGTGAGTCCCCTCCTGGCGATCTGAGCGAGCGCGAGATGGGCCCCCCTCATGGGACCTGTTTCGCCCGTTCCGAGCACCGCCACGCCCGACTCACGCGCAAGACGCACAACGACCCGTTGACGCGCGCCCGTGTCGGAGGTACACTTACAGTTTGTCCGAACAAATGGCTCCACTCAATTTCATGTCGGAACTGTCGAACAGTGTAGAGCCATGAGCCGCAAGGCAGCGGTTGGCGCGTAGAACCGGAACTCGAGAGAGCAATGAACAAGCTAAGAGCATTGGTCTCGCATACCAAACACAGGGGATTACTATGGACGATCCTATATGCATTTCATCAGCTCACACTACATACTATTTACGCTATGAAAAGACATGTCGTAAAGAAACTCGAAAAACTTCTGCGCCGGATGGACAAACGCAGATTTTTGGCTGAATACCGACTGGAAGGACCGGAAGAAGCGAACCAACCAATGACCCGTGCTGAGCT
>CAZXDF010000067.1:0-3424 GCA_964639345.1 uncultured candidatus Brocadiaceae bacterium
AACTGGCGTACGCCTGTGGCGTTCGCCGCGTCCTTGGCTGGTCCTCCGGTCGGGGCTCCGCCCCTCCCTCCAGACCAGCCAGCGAGGAAACCCCATCCAATTCTCTCATAACAACTGGCACAAGAAGCGGGAAGGGGTCACTCCGATGTTGGTGGGAGGGGATATACGTCTGAGGCATACGACAGACGCTGCACAGGGAGGTCCTATATGAGGGCTCTGCAAAGGGTGTTCGGGGCGAAGGCAGGGCCATTCTGGAGCCGAGGAGCAATGAGGGTAAGCAACGTCTGCGTAGTAACGTGTGCGATGCTGGTAGTTCTGGCCGTGCAAGCCGCGGCAGAGCCGCCGGAATACCCTGTCAAGAAAGAGCCCGCCGAGGAGATCTCTTTCCTGGAGCGCCTGAAGCGGGACGTGCCTCCCCTCAAGAACCCGCTCGGCGACCGCTTGCCGATGATCTGCTGGGACGCCGTCGGGACCGAGCCCCGTGAGCCGGAGGTTTACCGGGCGCTCCTGGAGCGCGGCCTGACCCAGCACATCCCGATGGATGCCAAGATGATCCCGACGGCCAAGGCGCTGCAAGAGGCGGGCTCGCCCGTGATCATGATGCGGGGGAAGGCGGGTCCGTGGCCCTACAACCAGGCTCCCGGCTGGGCCCACCAGTACGAGGAAGGCTATGAGCCGCAGGTCCCAGAGCGCTGGTGGCCGTCCTGGAAGGCCTGCCCGGCCGTGTTCGAGGGCTGGCGCGTGAATGCGGATCGGGTCCGAGAGACGCTCCGCCGGTTCAAGGAGGCCGGCGTGACCGTGGATGCTGTGTGGATGGACTGGGAGACCGAACCGTCGAGCTCCCGGGGGAAGGAGGGTTGGGAGAACGTCCGCCATTGCAAGCGCTGCAAGGAAACGTTGCCCCCGGAGGTGCTGGACGATCCCGCACTATGGTACGACTACTGCCGCCGCCTGCACGCCCAGCTCATCGGCACCTACCTGGCCGCACCGGTGCGTGAGGTTTTCCCCGCGTGTTCGATCACGAACTGGATGCTTGTCTGCTCGACGAAGGATCGCCCGGTCCTCGGGTGGCGCAATGACAAGGTCCCGCCCATCGTGCCTTCGATGGTCACCGCCACAAATCCGGTCGCCTATGGCAACGACGTCTTCTGGCAGTTCTGGGGCGAGGAGTGGCCCCTGGACCGGCGACACGTGGACCGGTTCTACATGCACCTGCTTCTGCGTGAGGTCTCGGACGATGCGGCGAACAGGCTCATCTATGCGCCGGAGATGGACTGCGTCCCGTGGGTCGACCGCTGGTGCCCGGACGTGGGCGATTCGAAAATCCCGATGGTCTCGAGGGAGGCGTACCGGGAGGCCCTGCGGCACATCTGGCTGCGCGGTGCCGACAGCCTGCAGATCTTCAACCCCTCCCGGAAGGGGTACGAGGACATCGTGTTTGCCGAGATCGCCGATGCCGTGGCCGTCTGCGATGAGCTGCTTGCGTATGCCCGCTTTCTCGACGGTGGCGAGATTCTGTGCTGCGACGTGCCAGGCGTCCAGCATGATGGCGTCCTGTGGTCCGGCCTGCGGCTGACGAATGAAGCTGTTGTACGAGTCATCAACCAGGGTGAGGGAACCGCTATGGAGAAGATGGAGCCGTGGGACGGCGTCGCGGTCGAGCTCGAAGCCCCTTCCGAAGGTGCCACCTACATCCTGACGCGTGAGGAAGGAGCCGTGCGTGCCCAGAGGCAGTGAACGCGGGTGATGCAGGGACAGGCCTGCCCATGGCTGCCCCCCCCGCAAACCGAAGTTAGGTATTGCGAAATCCTGCGGTAAGTTGTAGCATGGCACCGGCTTACGGGCAAGCGTGTAACAGGCAATGACGGAAGCACCACCCGACGGTCAGGGACGTCACCTACGGGTTTCGTGTGTTGTTGTTGTCGCGTGAGTAGTTCTCGCGGGCAACTTGTGCTGCCCTGACCAGAAGGTCGGTGGTTACGGCTGCCGGCCCCGTGTCCCGAGAACTACAAGGCCCCCGAATACAGAACCGCCCGGCTGCGGCTGGTAGGCTGGCCATGGGCTGACCGAACGTCGTGGCCGGGGATCTTGCCTCAGAAGGAAGCCCCTGCCGGCAAGGCACTTCCGCGCCGTCTGCCCGAGAGTTTCATCCAGAGTTGCGTCCACTGTTTCATCCATATCTTTCCCAACTGCTGTCCACCGCTGACACCTACTGTCAACCCATGGCACTGCGGGCGGCAAAACGGGGGCTAGGAGGGGGTCAGAAGTCCTGGCCCGTGGCAGTGATAGGCAACTGCTGACAAGCCCTGTCATGCATAGGCATGGAGCGGGCGAAGGGATTCGAACCCTCGACGTCCAGCTTGGGAAGCTGCAGGTCGCCCGACGTAAGCCCTTCTGGCACAGGAGTTACGACAACACCGGATTCCGCTTGCACCAGCGGGGACGAAAACGGGGACGACAGCAAGCTTGAAGCGATTGCGGCCATGCTCCGGGAACTCACGCCAGAGGACCGCACAAGACTTGCGAGGATGTTGAGCCGTGACGACTAGCGGGATGATTCTTGAACTCAGGCCCCGGGAAAACGCCTGCGTAACTGCAAAAGCCCAATGCCGCCAACAGTCTTCCGATGGAACTCTGAGGACATCCTCCCCCGGGAACTCAAGTTCCGTTCAGGACAGGTCAGGGCAAAAGCCTGACAGCGAAGTCGGCGTCGACGTAGGGTAGATCCTGTTGCCCGAGCTTCAAAGCCCCCAGTCGAAGCTTGCCGACGCTGCCGGCCGAGATGCCGAATTCGTCGCCGGCGTTATCATTCTCATAGCCTGCGATGCTGCCCTTCTTCAAGGGGCCTCCGACCTGCACAAACGAGTCGGCCAGCATCCGGCCGCCCCCCCCCTTGCCGCCCTTGACGTCGAACTTGCCCAGCTCTGCGCCCACGAGAAGCGAACCGGCGAAGTTGCCGCCCTTGACCGACAGGCCTTTAATACCGCCGCCCACATCGATGTCGGCGGTCACTGAGCCATCTGAGACAGAGACCTTCCCGATGCCTCCGTTGACCTGGACCGTACCGCCAAGACCGCCGCCCTTGATTGAGAGGCTCGAAAGCGATCCGCCGAGGTTCATGCTTCCCTCGAAGCTACCGCGCAGGCTGACTTTGCCGACCCCGCCCCCCGTCACCAGGTCCCCCTGATATCCCCCCGACTTGTTAGAGAGGGAGCCTAAAGAGAGGCCCTTCTTTGGATCAGAACCTAAGATCACGGTGGCGCCTTGGAGGACGGGGCCGGCGGCCCTGATGCCGAGCTTGCCAATGTGTTTTTCGGAGTAGATGGCCGTCTCGTCATCTGTCTTACCATCTCCGTCAATATCAGCATCGAAGGTCAGGTCACCGAGCGTCCGGCCGTTCAGGTCGGCGCCGGTCGTGCCGGAC
>CAZXDF010000068.1:0-4488 GCA_964639345.1 uncultured candidatus Brocadiaceae bacterium
GCGCGTCTGCCAATTCCGCCACATCCGCAGCCTTCATGCTGTGGATTATAGAGACTCTACGGCCCGTGTCAAGCACGTCGCTGGGCTCTCGCTCGGGCCGCCCATCAAAGTCGGCAGGGGTCAGGCCAGGCGCCTCTTCCCCGTGATGCGGGCGATAGCCAGGCACAGTCCAGCTGTAACCAGGAGAGCATAGCAGAGGAAGAATAGCCAGGGTCCGATCCACGCGGCCCGACTCCCGTAGAACAGCACGCGCCGCCACAATGGTACGAAGAGAATGTAGGCCGCAGCCGCACCGCTCAGGAAGGCCAGCAGGCGGCCCTGTTGATGTCGGGCGGGCATGGCGTACCAGCACCCCAGCCCCGGCACCACGGACAGAAGGACCGCGGGCCAGAGTTTGCGCTCTTTGAGTCGGCCCTCCCATAGCTCCCTGCTGGAGTAGCCCGGCGGCTTCAGCTTGAGCAGCAGAAGCGGCACACATGCACCTACGGCCGCAAGGAATCCCACCATTCCCAGCGTCTGACCCCATACGGCCTCCGATGGCAGATTGAGGGCCTGGCTGACGTGCGCGCATGCCACCAGGCCGAGCTCTGCGAAAAATGCGGCGGCAATGGCCGCGCCACGCCGGAACGCGCTGAGAATCAGCAGCGCATCGCACATCGCAATATAGAGCACGATGCCCCATCGGATCTCGTCGTAACTCACGTGAGGCACTGCGCCGGTTGAAAACTCCCACTGCCCGTGAACCACGCCCGCAAAAGGCAGCGCCAGCAGAACTGCGGCCAGCCCGCGCAGCAACAGAAACGCCTTGGGATGCCTGACGCTTCGCACCGCGTGCCGCGTGCCGCCGACCACCAGGACCAGCAGCGCCCCGGCCGCCCAGGCGGCCCAGGACTCTGTCGGGCGGGTGTCAAAGAACGATGCCACTCCGGCCGCCCCCGCGTCGGCGCACGGCACCACGAGCGCGGCGAACAGCGCCCACAACCACAGCCCGGCGAACCGGGCAGGGACCGTCAATATCTTGCCGGTCTGCATTTGCCTGAACTGACCTCGAGCTTAGATCGCAACCTTCATTGCCGGCTACCAGTCCCTAGCACGTGCGCCTTGCGCGGCGTCCTGAGGCCCGTGCGGTCGCGGCAGTACTGGCCCACTGTCCCGGCCCAGGGCGTCCTGGATGAGAGCGGTCGCCTCCGACGAGTCCTCGCCCGTGCCGCCGCGGGCGGTCGCGAAAACGTCGGCCGGAGTTGTGCCAGCGCCGCTTCGGCCCTCTTGCGGAACAGTGTCGTCAGGCTCGTACCCAGGAGCGGTCGCCTCCCGGGTTTCGTCGGCGGCAGCAGCCGCTTCTGAGGCAACCAACGCGTGCTCAACCACCGCCAGGTTGTGGGCCGCGCGGCGGCGAACCTCACGGATCGTGCGCGTGGCTTTCGCGGTGCTCCGGGACTTCCCGCCAGGGGCCAGGCGCCGCTCCGACTCCGCATCGGCACGCGCCAGGGCCTGGCGGTAGGCAGCGGCCGCCCCCGCGGCATCCCCGAGATGGTAGAGGCAGTTTCCGGTGCCGAAGGCGGCTCGCACCGCCAGGACGCGGGAGCCGGCCCGGTCGCCGCCAGAGAGCAACCTGGCGGCCTCGTCGTAGCGTGCGCCATGATACAGGGCCAGAGCGAGGTTCATGCGGGCAGCCTGTGCTGACCCGCCGCGAACCCCTTTCAGGGGGGCCAGAGCCCGGGCGGACTCTGTCCAGCGCCCGGCCTCCATCAGGCTGGTCGCCCTGCGGAGCGCCATCTCGCGCAGGACCTCCCGCGCCGCGATGAACGCCAGCGCGCCGAAGGCCAGCGCAACCGGCACAGTCCAGAGCAACAGCCTGTTCCTCACGGTCCGCACGCGCATTGCCCTCTGCCTCTCCTTCCGGCCACTTCGGTCCGACGCCGGGCAAAGACCCCCTGTCGTTGGCACGGATCATATTCTCCCACCACGGCAGGGTAAGTCAAGCGCGATTCCCGCGTGGTGGCGTAGCGGGCAAGCGCACGCGGCCCCCGCCGGGCCGTGCCGGTTCACCGTCACGCCCTGACGCAAGTGGCTTGCAGTTGCGTCCCTCAGCGGTAGAATGCAGCGGCCTCATTGGTCCGGCGCAGTGGCGACGCGCATTCTTGCGGCCGAGCAGGGGAGGTTGAGCGAATGCCGGTCAGGTTTGGCATCATCGGTATAGGGGTCTGGGCGCAGGAGGTGCACCTTCCGAACCTGCTGGCGGTCGAGGGGACGGAATTGAAGGCTCTGTGCAGCCGCCCGGAAGCCAATCGCCAGGCCGGTGCAGCGCTTTGTCGCGAACGGCCGCTGCTTTTCGAACGGGTCGAGGAGCTTCTGGCCTGCGACGAAGTCGATGCGGTGGTCGTCTGCACGCCGAACGACCTGCACGCCTCGCTCACCTCGCAGGCCATCGCGGCCGGCAGGCACGTGTTCTGTGAGAAGCCCCTGGCACTTAGCAGAGACGGGGCCCGGCGCGTGCAGGAGGCGGCCGCGGAATCGGGCCGGGTGCTGGCCGTTGACTTCGAGCTTCGCAGCTCGGACGTGGGGGCGGCTGCTGCGACGGTCGTGCGCGATGGAACGATCGGCGCGCCGCTCATGATCACGGGCAGCTTCCGGCGCGGCTGGGGAGGATTCGCCGCCGGATGGCGGACCGACCCGCGCCGGTGCGGCGGCGTATATGCCGAACTGTTTTGCCACACGGCTGACTTGCTGAGCTTCCTCGTGGGCGAAAGGCCAGCTTCGGTCTACGCGCGCGCTGCCGCGGCCGGCGGCGCCGAGCATCCCGACTGCACGGCTACCATCTTCCAGTATCCGTGCGGTGCGGTGGGGGCGGGCCTGCTCTGCATGCAGGAGATCGGGGCCGAGGAGGAACACCCGTTCGAGATCGTCGGAGAGGATGGCCGTCTGGTGGGCAGAATCGTCGAGGGAAGCCTTCACCTCTACAGGCGCGACCGCGATGAGCCGCTGGATCTTTCGCCCCGGCGGGACCCCAGCATGGCGATTCACGGCTTCGCCGGGTGGCTGGAAGCGGTGCAGGGGTTCGTCGACTGCATCGAGGGTCGGCGCGGGCCGCCCGCGGCCGGCCTGGCGGAGGGCTTGGCCGCACTGGAACTCGCGGAAGCCATTCGACAGTCCGTCGCCGAGGGGCGGCCTGTCCCGTTGGACGCGCCGTGAGCAACCGATCGCGACCCAGGTGGACGAGGACGATCATCTGGGTTCAGCAACGGACTGCCGCCCAGTGCGGCGAGCGGTTTGCGCGCTAAGGCGCTATTGCAAAACCCCATCCTGGCTTCGTCCGGCTGCGAGCGCCGAATGGCTGTGTCGGCCTTCATCGGCGATTCTGGCCCTTGAATCGCCTGCTTCGGCCTCCTTGCCCTCGACGCTCTCGCTCGGCCTCGGGCCGACGGAGCGGGTTCTGCAATAGCGCCTAATGTGGGCGGTCGCACGGGGAATTTCAGACCGAAGGGGTTGACAACACGCGGGTATTGGCCGATAATAGCGGTGCGATGAGAGGAAAAAGGACCCAGCCCGAAGCAAGCCTGGCGCTATACTGGCTTACTCGCCCCTGGCTGTGGCCGGGGGAGTGAGGCAGGCGGGGTCCGTACCTGCGTGAGACGTAAGACGTGCAAAGCCCTGCAAGCCCCACTCGGAAGGCTTGGCAGGGTTTTTTGTTTAACGGGAAGCTGACGCAAACAGGCGAGCGACTCGGAGTGTGAACGATGGCGGAATGGGAGAAGGCGCATTTCTGCGCGGCGAGGAACGGAGGTGCTCAGGCGGCGCCGGCCCCTGTGGGGTCGGGGCTGCCCGCGCTGGGGGAATGCGCGTGAGGTACACAGTTCCCCCTGACTCCTGACCGAGAGGATCAACCAACCATGAACGCAGAAGAGACGAAACAGAAGGTTATCATCTTCGATACGACGCTGCGCGACGGCGAGCAGGCCCCCGGCTGTTCGATGACGCTGGAGGAGAAGCTGCGCGTGGCGCGGCAGCTCGAGCGCCTGGGCGTGGACGTGATCGAGGCAGGGTTCCCGATCGCTTCGCCCGGCGACTTCGAGAGCGTGTGCGAGGTCGCCCGCACGGTCACCCGCGCGAGGGTGGCAGGCCTGGCGCGCTGCACAGAGGCCGACATCGTGCGGGCCGGCGAGGCGGTGCGCCACGCCCGGCTGCCGCGCATACACGTGTTCCTGGCCACCAGCGAGATCCACCGCAAGTTCAAGCTCAAGAAGGCCCGCAGCGAGATCCTGAAGCTGGCCGTGGAGGGCGTGAGGCGGGCGCTGGAGTTCTGCGACGACGTGGAGTTCAGCCCCGAGGACGCCAGCCGCACCGAGCCGGACTTCCTGCGCGAGGTCGTGGCCGCCGTGGTGGACGCCGGCGCGCGGACGGTGAACATCCCCGACACGGTGGGCTACGCGATGCCGCAGGAGTTCGGCGAGACCATCGAGATGCTCTGCACCCAGGTGCCGGGGATCG
>CAZXDF010000069.1:0-11279 GCA_964639345.1 uncultured candidatus Brocadiaceae bacterium
CAGTATCGGCTGGACTTCATCGAGCGCGACGCTGCCGCCCATGACTTCGACGGTTACGAGCTCGATTTCACGCGTTTCATCTGGAACTTCGCGCTCGGAGAGGAAAGGGCCCATGCAGGCGAGATGACGGATCTCATCGGCAAGGCGCGGGCGCGCCTCAACGCCATCGGAGAAAGGCGCGGGCGCCCCTACACCTTTGCCGTGCACGTGATGGACTCGCCCGAGCTGTCCCTGGAGCTGGGGCAGGATGTCGAGACGTGGCTTGCCGAGGGCCTAATCGACGTGCTTGTGGTCGGGATGGGCTACCTGCCCTACTCGCTGCGCCTTGACCGGTGGCTCGCGCTTGGCCGGCAGTACGGCGTGCCGGTCTATCCGTCCGTCAACACCAATACCTACACGGATTGGTGGAAGGATGCTTTCCAGAGGCCCACTGCCTGGCACGACGCGATACGGGCCCACTCCGCCTACTACTGGCAGGAGGGCGCGGACGGGATGTATCTGTTCAACTTCTTCTGCCAGCAGGACAGCAACGTCGGGTCGATGTCAGGCGATGGCCTTTACGGCTCGCTCAGTCAGATCGGCGACCCCGCGACGCTGGTCGGCAAGGACAAGATCTACGCGATTCAGCCGACCTGCGACAGCGGTTTCTGCCAGCATGGGTCCGGCCCAGCCGCTTTGCCCGTGGCGCTGGATGCCGTCGAGCGCAAGCTGCCTCTGCAAATCGGACCCGATGGCGATGACCCGAACGCGCGGGCACGCATCCGCGCCCGCACGACCGGCGGCGACTCCGACACGAGGGTCTGGTTCCGCCTGAATCACAAGCTCCTGGCCGAACCGACCAGGGACGGTGACTGGCTTGAGGCTCCCGTGCCTCAAGGTACCCTGCGGCCGGGCTGCAACGAACTGTCCGTGTGGTGCAGCGCCCCCGTGATGACGGCCGAATCGCCCGTTATCGTTCATTGGGTATTCGTGCCCATCAGCTACGCGTAGGATGCTTTCAGCACGTGCCCCTATCAGCCTCTCGCGACGAGCGGGATGAGCAGGAGCGCCGGCCATGGCCAAGCATGATGTCGCGATTTGTGTGTCTCCGGCCGCGGATGAGCTGCGAGGGTTCGCGGCCACGGAGTTGCAGCATTACCTGGAAAAACTCTTCGGTATCCGCGCCCGGATAGTCGACGGTCCGGCGCCGGGGGCGGCGCATTGTTTCCTGCTTGGCCTCTCATCCGATCCGCATATTCAGCAGGCAGCCGGCTCGCTGCCGGCGCTCTCTTCGCAGGGGCACGTGGTGCGGCGCGTCTCGCCCGACACCGTGGTCCTCGCCGGCGGCGGCAGCGCCGCCGTGGCGTGGGCGGTGTATGAGCTGGTCGAGCGCTACGGCGTGCGCTACCTGCTGCACGAGGACGTGTTCCCGGCCGCCCCGGGGCCATTCCACCTGCCCGACGCGGACGCCGTGTGCGAGCCGCTGCTCGAGATTCGCTCATGGCGCCAGTTCAACGTGCTGCCCACCGGCCCCCTCATGTGGACCCTCCAGCAGCAGCGCTCGTTCATTCGCCAGCTCTTCAAGCTGAAGTTCAACGGCATCTACCTCTGCCTCTGGCCGCATCAGCCCATGGTGGAGTATGAGGTGCGGGGCATCCGACGGCAGTCCGCGCACATGTTGTTCGGCCAGAAGATCCCCATCGACGACGACACGATCGGGCGCGAGCATCTTCCCGATACCCCTTTCCTCGGCAGCCCCGAGTTCATCGGTGCGGAGACGTTCCCCGATCTGCTCGCCGCGGGCCGGCGCTTTGTGGGCGGCATTCTCGACTGCGCGCAGGACCTCGGCATGCGCACGGCCATCGCCATCCAGCCCCTGGAGT
Organism: uncultured candidatus Brocadiaceae bacterium; assembly: GCA_964639345.1. Lineage (GTDB taxonomy): Bacteria > Planctomycetota > Brocadiia > SM23-32 > SM23-32 > CAZHPE01. Next base: position 1,863 of record CAZXDF010000069.1, read on the forward strand.
TCACCAGGGAGTTCGCTCCCCTCCTGGAGGAGCTGAACGAGGATATCCTTCAACTCGGCGCGTTTACCCGTGCGGAACATGGGGACCTGACGAATCCCGGCCACATGGAGTTGGCCCGCGCGACGATCGCGGCATACCTGGACGAATACGCGCGCGTGGACGAGGTGTTCCTGGGCATGCCCGAACACCCGCAGGCAGAGCAGAGATTCGAGGAGTGCTGGCAGGAGCTTGACGCGAAGTACCATCTCGGGCCAGAGTACCGCGCGGACGAGCTTGTGGCGAAGGCACGGCGCAACTACCTGGCGGCGGGAGGTGTAAAGCGGGCGGAACGATCGTTCAAGTCCGTCATCGCGATGCTTCATTTCTTCGACACGTTCTTCTCCACCGGCGACCTGCTGGAGCGGGCGGCGGACAGGGACATCAGGATCGGCCTGTCGCTTGGCTCCGCGGTCGAGAACGTCCTGCCCTTCATAGACCGTCTGCTCTGGGACGGAGCGGCGCTAAACACCGCCCTGGACTACACGACCTCGCGGGCCGTGCGCAGGGTGCCGGTGATGGAGAAGGTGGACTCGGACAAGGTCCCGGCAGCCCTCGTGCTGACGTTCCAGGATGACAACGTGGGGTCGCTGCCGCAGGTCGCCACGGAGAACATCCACGTCCTGGTGCGGGCCATGCATCGCCTGGGCTGGCGGGGTTACTTCACGCGTTTCTGGCCGGTCGGCGACCTCGACCCGGCGGCGGCCTACCTGGCGCGCGCGTCGTGGGACGCCACCGTTACCCCGCGCAGCGCATACAATGATCACTTCGCCCACGTCTACGGCGAAACCTCGGTGAAACCCCTCTGCCAGGCCATGCGCATCCTGGAAGACGCGACGGTTATTCTGGACCTCGGATTCCTGGGCCTCATCTTTCCGGTGCTGGGTTTCATGAAGCGATACATGACCTCCGACGGGCCGATGGGGGAGGGGCTGTTCCACGTGCGCGCCATGTACCAGGTTGCCAGGGGTACTCTGGAGAGGCTGAAGGGCCTTCCGGGTCCGGCTGCCAGGGATTCCAACCTGGCCTACTGGATCAGTCGGCTGGACTTTTCAATCCACGCATTGAACGAGATCGACCTGCTGTGTCAGGGCGGGGTTGAACTGAACGCAGCGAAAGCGGCGCTCGCCTCGGGTGACGATGACGCCGCCGCTGCCGGGGAGAAGCTTGCGCTTGCACGCTCGTTCTACGATCGCGCTGCCGCCGAGGGGGAGGCGGGGCTTCGGGCCGTGGCCGCCACCGTGCGCGACGACTCCGACCGCTCATCTCTCGCCGCCTACTACCACTTCCTGGTGCGCGAGGTCAGGCAGCTCGCCGGCGAACTCATCGAGGAGGCCCGAACGACAGCCGAGGGCGCCGATACCGCCTGACTTCCGAGGCGCGCCAAGAACTACAACGTCAGACTTGCCACGGAGGACACGGAGAACACAGAGAAACGATGCAGCAGTGACCGCAGGAGGGTCAGAGACAACCATGAGGGCGCGAATAGCGGGACGACAATCCGAGGACGCGCTGTTTGCGGACGTGTCCGAAATCCGTGAAGTTCTCCTTCCATCCCTCTCTGTGCCCTCGGTGACTCTGTGGCAGCACTAACGTCGTAAAGCCGGGCCGCGCCGGCATGCCGTTCGGTTGGCCGCACTTGCCCGTTGAATGCTCACTGCGATTCGGGAACCGGCCCCTCCGTCACCCCGTGCTTCTTGAGCAGTTCGACGATTTCCTTGTGGCCTTTCTCGACCGCAAGGTCTAACGGCCTGCGATCCTGATCGTCCTTGGAGTTCACGTCCGCGCCCTCGGCCAGGAGCAATCCCATCACGTTAGCGTGGCCATATGAGGCCGCCAGGTGCAAGGCGGTGCTACCATGCTCGTCGCACGCGCTCAGATCAGCGCCGTATGCCAGCAGCAGCTCGGCCAGATCCGCATGGCCATACGAGGCCGCCAGGTGCAGGGGCGTCTCCGCGTAATAAGTCGCGGCGTTCACGTTGGCCCCCCTCGCCAGCAGGATTCCGACCACATCGGTCGGGCCAATGTGTGCAGCGAAATGGAGTGCCGTATAGTCCCCGACCCCGCCTATGGCGGTGATGTCTGCGCCCGCGTTCAGCAGCAGTTCGACTATATCCGCGTGGCCCCCGGAGGCAGCCCAATGGACAGCCGTTCGGTCGAGCAAATCCCTGGCGTTCACGTCGGCCCCGGCCCCCACCAGCAGTTTGACTACGTCGTTGTGCCCCTCGTAAGCTGCCACGTGCAAAGGCGTCGACTGGTTGTCGTCTCGTGCCTCTAAGAGTCCCGGATTCGCGATGAGCATTCTTCTCAGCTGCAAGAGCTGGCCACTGCGCGCGACTCGATGGACGTCCGCGAACCTCCTGGCCCAGACGAAGATGGCTATGACGATGACCAAGAGGGCCATCGTCACCGCGCACACGATCCAGAACGGCCGTTCCTTCAACCCTCAGTCCCCCTTTCCGCCAACGGTCATCGTCCTGCAACCCCCTCATTCTCTATCGGAAGTCTACACGTTTCGTGCGGCCTGCTCAAGCCTCATCCGCGTCGCATGAGAGAATGGCGCGGGCCGGCGGTGCCTGCTATAATGCCCTTCGGTTTCGGACAAGCGTGAAGCTGACAATCGCGCGCCATTACGCGGGGCCAATACACATCATGCGCATCGGCATCGGCTACGACATCCATCGCCTCCAGGAAGGCCGGCGGCTCGTGCTCGGCGGGGTGGAGTTCCCAGGCCCGGTGGGCCTGGCCGGGCACAGCGACGCCGACGTCGTGCTGCACGCCGTGGCCGACGCCGTCCTCGGCGCGGCGGCGCTCGGCGACATAGGCGAGCACTTCCCCGACACCTCCGAGGAATGGCGCGGCGCCGACAGCTCCGTCATCCTGAAGCACGCGGTCCGCATGGCAGCCGAGAACTCGTTCGTGGTACGCAACGTGGACGTGAACATCATCGCGCAGGCGCCCCGTATCGGCGAGCGCAAGCACGAGATGTGCGCCAACATAGCGCGCCTGGTCGGCGCGCCGCTCGACCGGGTGAGCGTGAAGGCGCGCACTGCCGAGGAGCTCGGCCCAGTCGGTCGCGCCGAGGCCATCGAGACGCAGGCCGTCGTGCTGCTGGAACCGGCCGGGCCGCCGCAGTAGCGACAACCGACTCTCGTAGCCATGCGGGCTCACAAGAATCCGGCAGTCCTTTTCTCACCACGAAGAGCACGAAGGACACGAAGGAAAGGATAAGTTCCAGGAATTCAGAACTTCCTGTGTTCGCCGCGTCAGCAGTAGTTTGTCTTCGTGTACTTCGTGAGCTTCGTGGTCGATTGCTTTGGTTGGGAGGTCACACAGAACGTTGGAGACGTTCTCGTAGGCTGCCCAGAGACACGGTAGGCAAATGGCTGGTCTGCGCGCCGACTACGATGCGGTCGTGTCGGCTGTGGCCTGTGCATCACCCGCTGCTCCAACGACAACATCGACGCCGCGCGGCTTGATGAGCAGGCGGTGCGGCACCACCAAGAGACCCAATCTCACCACGAAGGGCACGAAGAATGCAGTTTGACGAGTTGTCGCGCAAGGTGATCGGCTGTGCGCTGGAGGTTCACAGGAACCTGGGGGCTGGCCTCCTCGAGTCCACGTATGAACAGTGCTTGGCGCACGAGTTGAGTCTTGCAAGGATTCCCTTCAAGGTACAAGTTCCGCTACCGGTCAAGTATAAGGGTCTGCATCTTGACTGCGGCTATCGTGTGGACATTCTCGTTGAGGATGCGCTCATACTTGAACTGAAGAGCGTGAATGAGGTTCTCGGAATCCACGAGGCCCAGCTTCTCACATACATGAAGCTTGCGCAGGTTCCCGTCGGCCTGCTGATCAACTTCAACGTCAGACGGCTCAAGGATGGCATAGAGCGTTTCGTTCTCTGAGCCGTTCTTCGTGCTCTTCGTGTCCTTCGTGGTGAGATGCGTCCTCTCCGCCTTCCGCAGTCAGTGGGCGGAATCGACTGGTCCGGCCTGGCACGCCAGTTGGCGACTATCTCCGTCGGTCTGCGGGCTCGTCCTACTTCGCCTTCTCGGCCAGCAGGCGGCATTTGAGCGTGGCGGCCTCGACGGCGTCCATCATCGCGCGCCGAACGCCCGCGCGCTCGAGGGCGTGGATGCCCTCGATGGTCGTGCCGCCGGGGGTGGTGACCATGTCCTTGAGTTCGCCGGGATGCTTGCCGGTCTCCAACATCATCCTGGCGGCGCCGAGCACGGTCTGGGCCGCGAGCTTCGCGGCGACCTTCCTGGGCAGGCCCATCTTGACGCCGCCGTCGCTCAGGGCCTCGATGACCATGTAGACGAAGGCGGGGCCGCTGCCGCTCAGGCCGGTCACGGCGTCCATCAGCCGCTCGGGCACCTCGAAGCAGATGCCTCCTACGGACAGGCACTGTTCGACGAGCCCCGCTTCGGCCTTCTCAACGCCCGGCCCGACGCAGAAGGCCGATGCGCCGGCTCCGATCAGCGCCGGCGTGTTGGGCATCACGCGCACGACGCGGTCCGTGCCGAGTTTCTCCTCGAGCCATCCCAGCGCGATGCCGGGGGCGATCGAGATCACAAGATGCGTGGGCCTGATGTGCGGGGCGATCCCCGCGACGACCGCCGGGACGACCTGCGGCTTGACCGAAAGGAAGACGATCTCGGCGAGCCGCATGAGTTCGGCGTTGTCCTCCATTGCGTGCGTGCCGAGGTCGCGCTCGAAGACCTCGCGACGCTCCTCCTTGGGGTCGCTGGCGTAGATGTCACGCGCCTTGGCCATGCCGGCCCGCAGCATCGCGTTGGCCAGCGCCTCCGCCATCAGTCCCGCGCCGATGAAACCGATCTTTCTCTCAATCATCTCTCTCTCCATGTGCCCGATACTGGCGGTGGATGCGGCATTGCGCTCCGCTTCGCATGCCATTATCGGTCGGCGCGCACGGAATTGCAACGCGGAACGGGCGAGGCGGCTGCGCAACAGGCGGCCGACAGTCAGTCTCACCCGTGGCACGAACCAGAATATGAAGGGCTGCGATGTTCGAGGCCGAATCCTCCCGACCTTCCTTCGTCTGCTTCGTGGCCTTCGTGGTGAACGTGCCCTTGAATGTGCCCGCCGTCGCCGGCGATTCCCAAACGGCGGGCGATGCGATAGAATCGCATGGCGGTATAGGCTCGTCTCCAGGGGTGTGCGGACGCATGGCGCAAACACGGGTGCTCAGTTTCGTCGCGGTCATCACCACCGGCCCCTCGCCGCAGGATGACGGTGTGCTGGAGGTGGCTGCGGTGAAGGTGCGGGACGGCGAGGAGTTGGGCCGCTTCAGCCAGCTCGCCGACCCCGGGCCGCTCCCCCTTGCCATGCAGCAACTCACCGGCCTCGATGCGAGCCGGCTGGCCGGCCGGCCCGCGCCACGCCAGGCATTGGCCAAGCTCGGAGAGTTTCTCGGCGCCGAACCCGCGGTCGTGCACGGCGCCGCGGCGCTCGGGGGTTTCATGGAGGCCGAGGGCGCCACGGCGCCGCCCGGCGTGCTCGACAGTCTGGCGCTCGCGCGGATCGTGCGTCCCACCGAAAAGGACTATTCGATTGCGGGCCTGGCGCGTGCGCTGGGCCTTGAGCCGCCGCAGACGCACCGGGCGCTGGAACTTGCGCTGGTCCTGGCCGAGGTGTGGGGACGCCTGCTGGAGGAGCTGAAGGGTTTGCCCGGCCCCGTGCTCGATGCGCTGCATCGGGTGGCCGAGACAGCGGCGGACCCGCTGGCGCCCTGGCTTGCGGCGGCGGCGAATGAGGGGGCGGGTTTTGCGCTTTCCTCCGGGGAAGTCGCGGCGCCGGGTGAGTTCCTCAGGGACCACCGCGAAATCTTCGCGCGCGCCCAGAAGTACAAGGCGCCCGAGCCGCGTGACGATGCGCTGTCCACCGACAAGCTCTGCGACATGTTCGCCGACGCGGGCGCTGTGGGACGCCATCTGCCGGGCTACGAGCAGCGCGACGAGCAGGTGGCGATGGCCCGCGAGGTTTGCGAGGCGCTGGGCGGGCCGCACCATCTGCTCTGCGAGGCCGGCACGGGCACGGGCAAGTCAATGGCCTACCTGCTGCCGGGCATTGCGTGGGCCTGTCAGAACGAGGACAAGGTCATCGTCTCCACCAACACCAAGAACCTCCAGGAGCAGCTCTACCGCAAGGACCTGCCGTTCCTGCACGAGCTGGTCGGGGAGCGGTTCGAGGCGGCGCTTCTCAAGGGTCGGCGCAATTACCTGTGCGTGCGCAGGTTCGCGCAGCTCCTGCGCCAGTTCGAGCGCGAGCTGGACGGCCCGGCGGAGATGGCGGCGCTGCTGCCGCTCATCGCCTGGAGCGCCCGCACGGAGTCGGGCGACCTGGCCGAGTGCACGGGGCTGCTGGCGGACGAGAATGCGCGCGCCGGGATGGAGCTCGTGACCAGCGGCTCGGACGATTGCCGCGGGAGGGCGTGCGCGATGCGCGAGCGGTGTTTCGTGCGCCGCGCCCGCGCGCTGGCCCAGCTTGCCGACATCGTCGTTGTCAACCACTCGCTGCTTTTCAGTGAGCTGAAACTGGATCAGCCCATCCTGCCCGTCTACCGCTGCGTGGTGTTCGACGAGGCGCAGAACATCGAGGACGTGGCCACCCGCGCGCTGGCGGTAAGCGTGGACTCGCTGAGCGTCTTCCGCATCACCAACCGCCTCTGGCGGGCGCGGCGCGGCGGCGAGGGCAGCGGCGTAATCTCGACCGTCATGTACGAGGCCCGCCGCAACCTGCCGGAGGGCGGGCCGCTCGGCAGGGAGACCGTCATCGAGCTGGCGCGCGGCGTCATCGAGCGCATCGACCCCGTCGTGGAACTCACCAGGGAGTGCATGCAGACCCTCGGTGCGCCCTTCGAGGTTGTGCCGGCGCACGAGGACAAGATCATGACGTCCGACTGCTCGCCTCCTGTGGGCGTAGACTCACCCACGGGCAAGGCGGCCGAGGCGCTGGGCGCGGGCGTGCGCGGGCTGTGCGCGAGCATCGAGGACCTCGCCCAGTGCCTGGATGAAAACACGGAGGCCCTGAAGAGCGCCAGCGAACGCTGCGCCGACCTGCGCGCCCAGGGCGCGCGGCTGAAAGAGGTGACCGACCAGCTCAAGTTCGTCCTCGCGCAGGAGCAGGAGGACTACGTCTACTGGATCGAGCGCACGCGCCGCCAGTATCAGACGTTCTACTCCCTGCACGCCGCGCCGCTTGAGATCGGGCGGTTCATGCGCAGTTACTTCTTCGAGCCGAAGCGCTCGGTCATCATGACCTCGGCCACCCTGCGCGTGGGCGGGAAGTTCGACTACTTGCTCGAGCGGCTCGGCGCGGCCGAGCTCAGCGAGGAGCGCGTGCGGTGCATGGCCGTGGGGTCGCCGTTCGACTTCGACCGCCAGACCATGGTCTGCGCGCCCACCTTCCTGCCGGAGGCCGGCGGCCGGCGCGAGGGGAGCTATGACGAGGAGCTCTCCTCGTTTCTCATCGACCTGCTCAAGGCCACGAGCGGGCGGGCGCTGGTGCTGTTCACGAGCTACTCGCTCCTGGACGCCGTCTGCGAGCGCATCAAGCGCCCGCTGGAGCAGGCGGGCATCCCCGTGCTCGCTCAGGGCCGCGACGGATCGCGCGAGGCCCTGAGCACGATGTTCCGCGAGGTCAGAAGCAGCGTGCTCCTGGGCACGCAGAGCTTCTGGGAGGGCGTGGACTTCACGGGCGAGACGCTCAGTTGCCTCGTGCTCACCAAGCTCCCGTTCCACGTCGTGACCGAACCGCTTGTGCGCGGGCGGATCGAGTATTTGAGGGACCATGAGCGCGAGCCGTTCGTCCATTACACGCTGCCTGAGGCGGTCATCAACTTCCGCCAGGGGTTCGGCCGTCTGATCCGCAACCGCACCGACCGCGGCGTGATCGTCGTCACCGATCGGCGCCTGGTCACCAAGGGATACGGCCGCTCATTCACGCGCGACCTCCCCACAAAGTGCCGCATCTTCAAGCAGCGCGAGCCCCTGATCACGGCCGTCAAACGCTTCTTCGCGCGGCCTTACTAGGGGTGCGGCTTCCGGTCCTAACAAGCCCCATCTGGGCCTATATGTCCCTACACGAACCCTACACGAACCCTACACGAGCACGACGCAAACCCCGCACGAGCACGACACGAGCACGACACAAACGCGACGCCCGCGCGCGGCCGGCGCCCGGTTTTCGCGCCGTCCTTCCGCCTCAGTCCCTGCTGTGTGGTTCCAAGCGAGCCCGTAGCTATGTCCGTCCTCATCTGCAAGGCGCCGCGAATCCGTCGCCGCTCGATAACGCCGCCGGCTCACGCATCCCGAGTATACTCGTCTTCGGCGCGGCGTGTGTCCGATATGGGTGCATAAACCGCCCGCAGCACCGGGCCAGCCCGCGCCCCCTTGACGGGTCGGCCCGCGAGGCGTATCCTGCGCCGTGGGTCCAGGCGGCTCACCGGAAGTCTTTCAGCATTCTGTGCCGCCTTCCAACGCAGGCAATCAACCACGAAGCTCACGAAGCCCACGAAGGAGAACTACGGCGGACACACGTCAACAGACCGACCTTGGAATCCCCGGGATCAAGCCTTTCCTTCGTGCTCTTCGTGGTGAGAACTGTGCTGGGGGGTTCTTCTGAGACCGCATAGCCGCAGGTGTGGCGGCGGAAGCGCAGGAGGGCAGCGTGCAGGCCAACGCACATGATGCAGGCGACTGCGGCGTGTATGCGCTGGTGCTGCGGGTTCGGGAGCCGGGAATGCGTGTGCGGATCGGGGCGCTCGGCGTGCTCGGCTTTGCGCCGGGATACTACTGCTACGTGGGGAGCGCCCGGCGGGGGCTGGCCGCACGAATTGCGCGGCATCTCAGGCGGGGCGGCAAGCGCACGCACTGGCACATCGACTACCTGCGGCGTCGCACGGCGGTTGTGGGTGTGGTGACGTGGCGCACGCAGAGCCGGGGGGCCGAGTGCGAGCTCAGCCGGGCCGTCGCCGCCCTAGCCGACGGATTCGTGCCGCGCTTCGGCTCTAGCGACTGCCCCTGCCCCAGCCACCTCTACTACTTCCCCCGCGAGCCCCTGATCACGGCCGTCAAACGTTTCTTCGCGCGCCCGTACTAGCGGCAAGGGCAAGCGGTTTCCATGTATTGACCTTCGCCACTTCATTTGGTACAACGTGCTACACAGCAAGATTCGAGAAAGGGGTCGTTGGCCATCGTCTTCAGGTGGACGGCTCTAGCAGCCCGTGGTGAAAGTCACGTTTTGTCCTGATTGGTACTTGCCTGATATGTTAGACTCGGCACAGTGAATTGCGACTCCACCTTGGGAGAGATTCTATGGCGATGGGACGGCGCGAGGGCGAGCGGCAGATGCCGC